>JBDNGI010000403.1:0-2645 GCA_041689345.1 Halanaerobiales bacterium | reverse complement strand
TATCAGGGCGGCTCAATTGGGTGCAAGTGTTGCGATTATAGAAAAAGGACAGGTCGGAGGTACTTGTTTAAATAGGGGCTGTATTCCCAGCAAAACACTGGTGGCAAGTGCTCGTTTAGTTGAAAAATTAAATAGTGCTGAACAATATGGGATTGAAGTATCAGATTATAAGATAGATTTTAATAAAATTATGCAGCGTAAAAATGCTGTTGTTGATGAATTAGTTCAGGGAATTAATTTTTTACTTAAGAAAAATAGTATAGATTTAATAAGGGGGAGGGCCTCTTTATTAAGCAGTAATTTAGTAGAGGTAAAGGTGATTGATGAAACGGGCAATACAGCTGATACTAAAGAATATAAAGCAAAAAATATCGTTATAGCCAGTGGTTCTAAACCATTTTCATTACCAGAGTTTAATTATGATGGTATCAATGTAGTCAGTAGTAAAGAGGCCTTGGATTTTTCCAGTTTGCCTAATCAGCTGGTAATCATAGGAGCAGGTTATATTGGCTGTGAGTTTGCCAGTATATTTTCTGCCCTGGGTTGTGAGGTAACTATAGTAGAATTTATGAAACAAATATTACCAGGTGAAGATAGAAGTACTGCCAGGAGAATGGAAAGAATATTTGTAGAAAAAGGTATCAATGTAATAACTAATACTAAGGTGAATTCAGTAGAGGTCCCAACTACAGCTGAACAGGTTTCGCTTGAGAAGGATCAGGAGCTATTAAGAGTTGTTAATGATATACAGGTTCATTTAAATAATGGGGAAACTATCAAGACTGAAAAGGTGCTAGTGGCGATTGGTAGAGTTCCAGTAAGCCAGGGGATTGGTCTAAAAGAACAGGGAGTTAAGATTGATCAGCGTGGGGCTATTGTGGTAAATGACAAGATGGAGACAAATGTATCTGGTATATATGCTGTAGGTGATGTGACAGCTAAAGTTATGTTGGCACATGTTGCTTCTGCACAGGGGATAGTTGCAGCTGAGAATATAATGGGTAATGATAAGGTGATGGATTATCTCAGTATTCCTTCTGCCATATTTACTAGTCCGGAATTGGCTCGTACTGGTCTATCTTATTCTGAAGCCCGTAAACAGGGTTATAAGGTAACGAAGGGTAGATTTCCTTACAAGGCAAATGGTAAGGCCAAGGCAATAGGGGAAGAGACAGGAATGGTGACTTTAATTTGTGAACAGGAAACAGGAAAGATATTAGGTGGAGAAGTCTTTGGGGCTGAAGCTGCTAATTTAATTTCTGAAATAACCCTAGCTGTAAAGAATGGTATAACTGCAGAGGACCTTGCTTCTACCACCCATGCCCATCCTACCTTGGCAGAAATCATAATGGAAGCAGCAGATGATGTAATTGGAATGTCGATACATGGTTGATGTTGTTTTGCTAAGCTGTCGGGTTTTTTATCAGTCTTATTATTTTAATAACTAAGTAAGGTGAAAAAAATTTATATAACAAAGCAATTATAGGGTTCAGCTATTAGCTGGGCCCTATTTTTCATTTAAATATTTTTTTCTATAAAAATCCAAGGTGTTTCCACATAGTAGAAATATTCAAAATTAACCGATTTATTTATACTTTAAGGGTGAATAAGGGAATAAGTAGTTTATAAAACTAATATAATTTAAATAAGTACTTGTTTTTTACAGGGGGAGAGATATATTTCCGAAATGCTGAAACTTTTAAAAAGTATCTATAGAGGGGTTTTAATTAAAATGGTGAGAAAAAGAAATGTTCAGTCTGCAACAAAGATATTTGCGATTTTAGAAGAGATAGCAAAAAGTGATGGCAGCTTAAAAATAACTGAAATTGCTAAAAAATTAAATTATCCTTTAAGTACAACACATAGATTTTTAGCTTCAATGATGGATCTCGGTTATATTGTACAAAATTCTGATAATGGAGAATATTCTTTGGGAGTTAAATTACTCTCTCTTTCCGGTGCAGTTTTACATAATTTAAATTTAAGAAAAATAGCAATGCCGTTTTTAGAAAAATTACAGTCTAAAACTGGAGAGACAGCCAATTTAGTTGTTCTAGATTCAGATGAGGTTTTGTATATTGAAAAAGTAGAAAGTAATGCTGCTGTCAGGGTTTTTTCACTTATTGGGAAGAGGGCTCCAGTCCATGCTACTGGAGTAGGAAAAATATTTTTGGCCGATATGGCCTGGCCTGATGTATTAAAGATAATAAAGACAAAAGGAATGAAAAAATTTACAGAAAACACTATAACGGACATTGATACATTGATGGAGGAATTAAATAAAATAAGGACAAAAGATTATGCATTAGATAATGAAGAATGTGAAGATGGTGCAATGTGTATAGCAGCACCAGTTAGAAATCATACTGGCAAGACAATAGCTAGTATTAGTTTATCTGCTCCTAAAAGCAGATTTATTGATGACAAGATGGAAGGATGGCTAGAAAATCTTAAAGAGTCTGCTGTTGATTTATCATCTATGCTGGGGTTTGTGGATTTGAAACTGGAACAAGTTGACTAATTATAATACCTAATAATATTAGATTTATCAAGGTTGAAATTTAAGTAAAGAGGTCTTAATTACTTTGTTTAAGTTATCAAAATATCATAAATTTGTGGGATAGAGGGGATTTGATAAATTATTT
>JBDNGI010000402.1:0-3650 GCA_041689345.1 Halanaerobiales bacterium | reverse complement strand
GGAATTAGGGTAAATGCTATTGCACCTGGTTTCTTCCTGACAGATCAGAATCGCTCATTATTAACTAAGGAAGATGGTTCTTTTACTGAAAGGGCTGAAAAGATACTTGGACAGACACCAATGGAGCGTTTTGGTGAGCCTGCTGAACTAGTTGGTACCTTATTATGGCTAGTTGATGAAGGTGCATCAGGATTTGTAAATGGTACAGTAATCCCAGTCGATGGAGGATTTTCCGCTTATTCTGGCGTGTAGGTAATTATTAAAGATAAAGTAAAAAGAGACATCTGTTTTTTTTAGAAAAATAGATGTCTTTTTAATTGTATTTAATCTTTTATAAAGGATTTTTTAAAAACAAATAGAATCTATCATATATTAGCCTAGTATATCTACTTAAATAGGTGGAAAGTTTGTATTCATGGTTGCAGAAAGGAGAAAAAAATGAGTATTTTTGAGGCAATAATGTTAATATCTTTTGGTTCAGCCTGGCCGGTTTCAATATATAAATCATATACTTCTCAAGATAATTCTGGTAAAAGCGTTATATTTTTATTTATTATTTTTTTAGGATACCTATCTGGAGTAATACATAAATTCTTTTTTAATTATGATATAATAATATTTCTCTATATATTGAATGCCTTAATGGTATCTATAGACATAATTCTTTATTTTAGAAATAGGAAAATAGGGTAAAAAGTAAAGAAAATTTTTAAGATAGTGTCATTAAAATTTAAAGACTGGTTGATAAAAACGCTGAGAATATTTGCTGGTAGGCAAGTCATATTATCGGATTAACTATGATATGTGGTATTATTTCTATTATTGTTGACACGTGTAAATGAAATATGCTATAATTTATTTAATAAATCAAATTTATAAGGATCATTATTATGAAAAAAAGTGTAACAAGCAAAGATGTTGCAAAAGAGGCTGGAGTCTCTAGAGCAACTGTATCATATGTTTTAAATGATGTTAAGAAGGTTAAGATAAAACCTGAAACCAGAGAAAAAGTTATGGCAGCTGCCAGGAAATTAAATTACCATCCCCATTCTATCGCCAGGGCTTTAAAAACCGATAAATCTATGTCTATAGGTGTGGTTTCCCGTAGAAATATTGCAGAGGACCGTTTTTCTATTGTTTTGAGGGGGATTAAAGATGCCCTTAAAGAAGATAAATATAGTATTACACTTTGTAGTGATGAAGAAGATTTAAATGGAAATAGGGAATATATAAATTATTATTTAGCTAAACGAATAGATGGAGTTATTTTATTATCTGCTGAAGAGGTTTTATCTCGCTATGATATTAAAAAGTTAACAAGCAGGAATCTACCAAATGTTTTGGTAGATTATCATCTAAAAGATGAAAAACTAAATACTATAGATATTGATTATTTTCATGGAGGATATATTGCTACACGTTTTTTGGTAGAACAGGGCTATGATAAAATTATTTATTTTGCTCCAGCAATTAGTATCCCTCAGGAAGAAGAACGATTAAAGGGAGTAAGAACTGCTATAAGTGAATTTGACTCCAAAGTAATCAAATTTAAGGAAGTAATAAGTGGACAGACAGGTAATAAATACATGGATTCAATTACTTACATGTTAAAAAATAAAGATGACTATACAGCTGTTATCATAAGTTGGGTTGATGCAGCCTATAAAGCCCTGGCTGAAGCAAGTAAATTAAATATTTCCGTTCCAGAAGATTTAGCAGTTATATCTCTGGCTGGTACTCACTATGCAGATTTATCATATCCTAAACTATCTACCTGTGACTTACCACTATATGATATTGGCTATGAGAGCGGCAAATTGTTAATAAATAAAATCAAGATGGATACACAAAATGATATTGAGCTTGTACAGAAGAGTTTGTCTTGTTTTTTAAACCCCCGGGAGAGTACATAGTATTAATTTAACTGGATGTAAAATTAAACGATACTTTTGTCACAGTTTACACAATATAAGTTAATCAAAGTTGTAAACCTTATTTAAATAAGATTAGCAATAATTAATATAAAATCAATTTAAAGGAGTGTATTTTTTATGAGAATTCTTTTTCTTGATCTGGACACATTACGTCCTGATCATCTAGGTTGTTATGGCTATGAAAGAAACACATCACCAAATATTGATAGGGTTGCAGAAGAGGGGGTAAGATTTAATAATTATTATTGTTCTGATGCACCTTGTTTGCCTTCACGGGCTGCTTTAATGAGTGGTAGATTTGGTATTCATACTGGAATAGTAGGACATGGTGGTACTGCTGCTGATATGAGATTGGAAGGAGAGAAAAGGGGTTTTAGAGATCAATTAACTTCAGATAGTCTCCCTGGTTTGCTGCGTTCTCAAGGATTTAAAACAGTATCGATTAGTCCCTTTGCTGAACGACACTCTTCCTGGACCTTTTATGCAGGCTTTAGTGAAATGCATAATACAGGTAGTGGTGGTATGGAGTCAGCAGAAGATGTTACTCCAACAGTAATGAAATGGATTGATAACAATGCTGATCAAGACGATTGGTTTTTGCATGTAAATTACTGGGATCCACATACACCATATAGGGCACCTGAAGACTTTGGAAATCCCTTTGAGGATGATCCATTACCTGAATGGTTAGCAGAAGAGGTCTTGGAGGAACAACTAAATCATGTAGGTCCACATGGTCCAAAAGAAATAAATATGTATAATAATACGACTAATCCTAAGTTTCCTCGTTATCCCGGTGAATTAGAAGACATGTCAGATTTGCGCCAGATGATTGATGGGTATGATTGTGGTATTAGATATATGGACGATCATATTGGAAGATTGTTTTCGGCTCTAGAAACAAAGGGGTTAATGGATGATTTAGTCATTATTATCAGTGCCGATCATGGTGAAAATATGGGTGAGTTAGGAATTTATGGTGAACATGGTACTGCTGATCATGGTACCTGTCGGATACCTATGATTGTTAGATGGCCTGGATGTAAAGAAGGACATAGTGATGATGGATTACATTATAACCTTGATTTGCTACCTACCTTAGCAGATATATTTGATAGTGAAGTTTCAGAGCGTTGGGATGGACAGAGTTATGCACCTGCTTTATTTGCAGGAGAAGATTGTGGTCGTGACTTCCTGGTAATAAGTCAATGTGCTCATGTCTGTCAACGTAGTGTAAGATTTGGTGATTGGTTATATATGCGGACATATCATGATGGATATCACCTTTTCCCTGATGAAATGTTATATAATCTGGCAGAAGACCCACATGAAACAACTAACCTGACAGAAGAAAGGCCTGATATGTGTCGGGAAGGGGTTTATTTACTAAATCAATGGCATGATGATATGATGAAGACTATGCCTGCTCCTTATGATAATGATCCTTTGTGGACAGTCATTAAAGAGGGCGGTCCTTTTCATGCCAAGGGGCATCTTCCTGGATATATTAAAAGGCTTGAAGAAACCGACCGTGGAAATGCTGTAGCTGAGCTTAAGAGCCGCCATCCATATGAGTTTGAAAAATAAAAATGGTTCTTCTCCATTTCCGTTGACGGGAAACGTCCGACAATTTTGCTATTACTTCATTCATGAAAAAGTCTAAATCACCACAAGGGTACTTCTAATTTTGACATTAAGGTAGCCCAGTTACTCCTT
>JBDNGI010000401.1:0-4234 GCA_041689345.1 Halanaerobiales bacterium | reverse complement strand
GGTTATTGGTGGATTACTTTTTTTGATCGCTGTTTTCCTTATTTACTATAATTTAGGTACACTTAATATGGATATAATTTCTAATAATATTGAGCAGATTAATGTAAATATGCAGTACACTATTCTAATTTTCTTTTTATCATCTGTATTTATTAAGTTAGGATTATTTCCTTTTCACTACTGGCTGCCTAAAGCACACAGTGCTTGTCCAGCCCCAATTAGTGCTTTACTATCAGGTGTTTTATTAAAGGTCTTTATTTATATGTTTTTAAGATTATTTTGGCCTGTATTAGGCTTTGACTTAATTAATAATATGGGACTGAAAAATCTCTTGATATATTTGGCCCTTTTTTCTAGTACATTGGGTCATCTACTGGCCTTTAGAGAAGATGATATTAAAAGGATGTTGGCATTTTCTTCTGTTGGTCACATTAGTATGATTATTGCAGTATTGAGTTTAAATACAGTAGGTGGTTTGTTTGGTGGCTTGATGCATGTGATAAGTCATCTACTAATGAAGACAACTCTTTTTATTGTTGTAGGCTATCTTTTACAATATACCGGTAGTCATCATATTGCTGACTTTAATGGTGTGGCATATAAAAATAGGGGTATATTCACTGCTTTTATAATAGCTTCAATGGGCATGGTAGGGATACCCCCATTACCAGGTTTTTTTAGTAAATGGTATATTTTGCAAGCATTTATCCAATCTGGACACTATCTGGCTGCCTTATTAATTATTTTGTTAAGTGTATTATCTCTGTTCTATTATCTTCGATATATATTTAGGGGATATAATCTGTTGGATTATGAGAGGGGTATAAAACCTCAAAAAGTGGGTTTAGTATTGTCAGTATTTTATAGGGAAAGAATTGTTACTGATGTAGCTTATATTTTCACCACATTAATGCTATCCGCAGGGGTAGTTTTCTGGCTATTCAGGCAGCCTTTGATGATTATCGCTCAGCTTATCTATGGGGGTTAGTTAAATATCATGGAGAATTTTGTTTCGGGATTGCATATAAATGAATTAAATATAATACTGTCTATTACAGGATTTCTAATTACCTTTGCTGCTATGGCTGCTGTTCGTTCTCATCTTGAGGTGAAGCATAAGGAATATTATTTTTTAAATATAATATATGTTTTTTCATTTCTGCTAGTAATTTTTACTAAGGATTGGTTAGTGTTTTTTATAGCCTGGGAATTTGTTACTATTACGACAAGTTTAATGTTGATTTGGAAGAGCAAGGGCTTAGCTGGTCAATACTTTATTATCCAGTTTGCTGGAAGTAGTATGTTACTATTTGTTATATTAATTGCATTGAATAATGGCTACCTAGAAATTATGCCTATTAGTGAGGGCTGGCTGCAGAATTTATTTATATTGGGATTGGGTATGAAAAGTGCAGTTTTCGGACTTCATTTCTGGCTTCCCTCTATCTATATACAGGCACCTATTACCTTTAATGCTATATCATCTGGCTGGGTAGTGAAATTAGGTTTTATAATGATGTTAAAATTAATCTCCCAGGGGAACCAATTATTGTTGATCTTGGGGTTTATGATGATTTTTTATGGTGGAATCAAGGCTTTAAAAACCTCTGATTTCAAATTATTATTGACTTATAGCTCTATTAGTCAACTGGGATATATAGCTATAGGAATTGCCAGTGGTACGAAGTATGGATATTTAGGGAGCATACTGCATATTATTGCACATGGTCTGGCCAAGACAAATTTGTTTCTGGCTTGTGGGAATTTTATGAAAGAATATGGGAGCAGCTGTATTTATGATTTTAAGGATACCTGGTCTAAGCAAAAGCTCAGTAGCCTGGGGATTTTGTTTAGTTTTGCTTCATTAATGGGGATTCCCTTACTTGCAGGATTTAATAGCAAATATCTAATTAAATATGGTTTTAATGATGGTTTTATTTTTACTGTTATTTTATATGCTGCTAGTTTGCTTACGGCTTTATATTCTTTGAGGTTCCTTTATTTTGCTATTTTTAAAGACTTAATAAGAAAAACTGAGAGTTCTAGTATTAGTAGTGCTTATAATTTGGGAAAGGTAGAGTATCTGGCTTTAATTGTTTTAGCTACTTTGCTTTTAGTAGTAGGGTTTAATGCAGAATTAATTATTAATATTGTTGAAAATATTAAATTTGAGTATAATTTTTTAAAAGGTATTCTAGAGGCGGTTGCATATCTTTTAATATCTACAATCATATTGCAAAGGGCAGACTGGTTAAAAAATAAGAAAAATGACTTACCTTTTCTTGACCCATTATTTAATAAAATAAATAAAGGACTATATCAAAGTGGTCGTTCATTATATAATATAATTTATCAGGATTTCCAATATCAACTGTTGTGGCTCCCTATATTTATGCTTATATTGTTTTTGATGAGTGGATAACCCGATTATTAGTCTTGTGCAAGACTTCAGTGGAAGCTATATAGATGGTTTCGTACAAAGTTTTTAAAAAAGCAGTACTATAGATCTATGGAGGAAGAATTATGCAGAGTTTCTTGTCTTATTTCAAAATTGAACATTTGAATATTATAATGGCTGTTACGGGTTTGTTAATTACCTTTTTAACAATGATGACAGCTAGAACTCATATTAAGACAAGACAGAAGGAGTATTATTTATTAAATGTTATTTTCATGATATCATTTTTGGTAATAATATTTACTAAAGACTGGATTGTTTTTATAATAGCCTGGGAAATGGTAACTGTTTCTACAGCATTGATGCTCTTATGGAAGAGCAGGGGATTAACAGGTCAGTATTTAATTATACAATTTTTAGGTAGTAGTTTTTTGATTTGTACTATTTTAGTGGCAATTAATAATGGATATACAGAAATCATGCCAATAAATGAATTCTGGCTGCAGTCATTATTTATAATTGGATTGGGGATGAAGAGTGCTATATTTGGTCTTCATTTTTGGTTACCTGCGGTACACTCACAGGCACCAGCTCCAGTCAGTGCAGTTCTCTCTGGTTGGGTGGTTAAACTGGGATTTATAATGTATTTGAAACTAATACCTGGTGGAAATATATTATTACTTATATTTGGTATTTTAATGGTCTTTTATGGTGGAATAAAGGCACTGCTTGCATCAGATTATAAAGTATTACTTGCTTATAGCTCTATTAGTCAGTTAGGTTTTATAGCTATAGGTATAGGCAGTGGTACAGTTTTTGGTTATCTAGGAAGTATTTTTCATATTATTGCTCACAGCTTAGCAAAAACCAGTCTGTTTATTGGTAGTGGTTATTTGACCGGCTTGTATGAAAGCAGGAATATATATGAATTTAAGGAAGCATGGAAAAGGCCAAAACTTATCAATCTGAGTATTTTAACTGGTTTTGGTTCTTTAATGGGGGCACCACTTCTTGCTGGATTTAATAGTAAGTATTTAATTAAAAGCAGTTTTTATGGTGAGCAAGCATTTAATATAAAGACAACTATGCCTTTATGGATGAATTCACTTTTTGTTAAGAAGTATATTATATTTAGTGTAAGTGATGGAGAATTAATTACCATTATTTTGTATGGGCTTAGCTTACTAACTGGTTTATATTCAATTCGTTTTCTGTACTGGGGTTTATTTAAAGGATTAAGGAAGGACGGGATCAGTCTGGTTGGTAGTTTAATACAGAATATAAGAGACTATAATACAGGAAATTATAATACTGATAATCATAATAAAGGAGACCATAGTATAGCAAATAGGATTCATCGAATCGGTAAATTAGATTCATTAGTTCTAGCTATACCAATAATATTAATTGTTTTACTGGCCTTTTATACTACACCACTTTTAAATACTATTATGAAAGTTGATTTAAACTTTGATTTATTACAGGGGTTTACTGAGTTTACAGTTACATTAATACTGACAATAGTTATTCTAAAGTATTCCAGATGGTTTAAAACTTCCAACAAAAAACTTCCATCACTTGATCGTATATTTAATAATGTTAATAAATATTCCCATAAAAGTGCCCGTTATTTATATAATGCCTTATATCAGGACTTCCAGTATCAGCTGTTATGGATACCAATATTTATTGTTTTCTTGCTTATATTTGTATATTTTTAGGATGGTTTAAATACAATTTAAAGAAGTGTTTTGCCACAAAATGGACTCATACTTAATTTTAGGAGGGGATAGGATGCGTTTGACAGAGGAATTGGCTCAAGGAATTGTAGATAAG
>JBDNGI010000400.1:0-2951 GCA_041689345.1 Halanaerobiales bacterium | reverse complement strand
TTTTAAACATGGCCCTTGAAGTTACTTCATCTGCATTACCACCAAAAGACATAGTCCCAAAACACAATGGTGAAACCTGAACACCAGTCTTACCTAAAGTTCTATATTCCATTGAATTAATAATACCTCCCATAAATTAAATAAAAGCATAAAACCCTTTAACCTACTACATGAAGCTAATCAAATACATATAAATAGGAATTACAAATAAACTTATCAATATTGTCATAGTAATTTTCACTGTTGCATACTCATTATCTGCTTCATAAGCCTGTCCAACAATAGCAATCGTCGTCATTGCTGGCATAGCCAGCTTCTAGTATAAAAACTTTCCCCATTAAAAGCTTATACCGGAAAAAACCTGAGCATAACAAAGACAAATAAAGGGGTTATAATAAATCTACCCAAAGTAATAACTAACATATCTTTATCAAACTTCAGATCTTTCAGATTAATAGAATAAATAATCGTACCAATTATTAACATCGATAGTGGTGTGGTGAGATTACCCAGATATCGACAGGTATCCAGAATAAACTTAGGTAAATTAATTTCCAGTAAATTAAGAATTATAGATAATACATATGAAGCTAAAATAGGAGAAAAAATTCGCTATGCTGTGGAAAAAGAAATCAGTTTGTTATCAGATTTAACATTTTTACCAAATTCCCCATCTTTTTTAATACCATAAATACCTATTGTCCAGAACATTGTTGTATTAGCAATATAATAAAGGGTTACATACGGAATACTAGCTTCACCAAATAAAGCTACATTTACTGGTAATCCTATAAAATTTGTATTAGCAAAGGTAAATAAGGCACTGAACATCCCCCGCCTATCTTCTCTTATCTTTATCAGTTTAGCTAAAGGGATACTAATGATATAAGTTATTAATATACCCAGAAAAGGAGCAATAATTCCACCTAAAGTAGCCAAAAACTCAACTTTATTAAAAGAAGTCATTAAATTATATATCATGACTGAAGGTAAAGATATATTTACAATTAATTTAGAAGATAGGTTTGATGTCTTTTATCTAACCATTTCTTTTTACTCAACAAATATCCTATTTAAACCATTATCATAATACTTAATACTCTTTGTAAGGCATTTATTACTAGCATTTATAACTTCCCTCTTTCCTTAACCTATATCTTTTCTATTAATAAATCCACGATTTTTAAACCAGTTACTACAAAGCTTAGTCCATATATTAATATCTGCTTTATCTTTAGCAAGACCTAGTCCATGGTTACCCTCAGGGAAAATATGTGTTTCAGAAGAAACATTATGTTTACTTAAGGCTTTACTAAAGAGCAGTGTATTCTCTACAGGAACAGATTCATCATTAGCAGTATGCCAGATAAATGTTGCCGGAGTATGCTTAGTCACATTTTTCTCTGAAGATAGATTTTCTATCATCTTTTTGTCATAATCAGATCCTAACAAATTATTTATAGAACCCTGATGAGCATATTTACTAAAACTAATGACAGGATAGGATAAGACCATAGCATCAGGGCGACAACTTTCTCTCTCTATCGGATCTTTAGAGACAATATCTCCATAGTCAAAATTAGTTCCTATAGTAGAAGCTAGATGTCCACCAGCAGAAAAACCCAAAATGCATATTTTTTCAGTATTAATATTCCATTCATTAGACCGGTATCTAATATACCGAATTGCTCTTTTAGCATCCAGTATTGGATAGGGATACCTATATGGTGCCACTCTATAATGAAGTACAAAAGCAGAGAGCCCCAAGCTATTTAACCACTCTGCTACAGGTCTACCTTCATGATCTGCCCTATTACCATATCCCCCGCCAGGACAAACTAATACAGCACCCCTCATCTCCTCACCCTTCAATATATAAGGGTCAAGAATGGGTGCTATATCTTCTATATCTGGATTATAACCAGGTATTTCTCCATTCCAAATATCTATCATCATCAGCCCTCCAAAATATTTTTATTAAAAATAATAAGCTAAAATTATGTATAATTAGTCAAAAAATATTATATTTTATACCTTTACAGCTAAAATTGTATAATAAAAAACAGATAAATTATCTTATAAATTAACACTAGACAGATTTTCATAGACATTTACTTTTCTAACTACTATCATATATAGATAAAAAGCCTCTGCACTCATGTTGGCAAGTTGTGCCATAATTCCTATCAGTGCTGGATTGGCCGGGTCAATTATCACCATAGTTATTACTGTAATAATTAAAGCCATTAATCCTACTATTTTGCCACGCCCTACATAACGAGTAAGGTGTTTTTTCATCAAGACACCCCAATAAAATTCTTTAAAAGCCCTAATTAGAGGTATAATTGTCATCACTTTTAAAACATCCATAGCTAATAAACTAAATTCAGCTGTTGCTCCTAACCAATTTGTTAGTATGTAATAACCTAAATCAGTAAAGGCTAAACAGGCCATGATTGTACTTAGTAAAAACCCTAAAATAATATTGAACCTTTTTATTTCTAGATAACTTTCTCGCCTATTATTCAAGAAATGTATTGGTATTTGATGATACATAAGCAAGGGACTAGTTACAATTAATCCAAGGCTCCAGCCAACTGCATAAGCTGATATGGCTATTTCAGGAGTAACCGTTCTGCCCAAACCAGTATTTATAATTGGACCACATATAAATTTAATTATTGCTGTAATAATCAATGGATAGAAAAATTCCATTATAAATTTATATGATAACTTTTCTCCCCAATCTTTCTCTGTATCTGGTAATTTTGCACTTAATCTGTTGATGCCATCTTGAATTTTTCCTGTAATCAATCTTACTCCAGTAAACATAACAAATGCCTCTATAAATACGGCTCCTAAAAACATCAGTCCTGCAATAACTGCACCAGGTAAAGCTGATAATTTATCAATTGATATAACCATTAGAAACACAAATATAATTCTGGCTC
>JBDNGI010000399.1:0-2339 GCA_041689345.1 Halanaerobiales bacterium | reverse complement strand
TAGCTGTATTTTTTTCAAAACTTAAAAGCGACCCATCGAACATCAGAGAAGTAAATCCTGCACGAAGTGCCAGAATATTATAGGTATAGCTAAGACCGTGATCCAGATGTATAGCCACTGGTACTTTTGCTTTCCTGGCTAATACCTTGACCACTGCTGCCATCTCTTCAACACCAGCATGTTCAGCCCCACCCTGACTTATTTGTACTATAACAGGGGCATTCTCTTCTTCTGCCACCTGTACTATTCCCTGTGCCATTTCTAAATTATTAGCATTAAAAGCCCCTACAGCGTAATTATTTTTTTGAGCATCAATCAGCATTCCTTTTGTTGTTACTAATGACATTTATAAACCCCCTTATTAAACTTTAATTATATTTTTAAACATTTTTTTAAAATCTATATAATCAATTCCTGCCTCACCAATCTCCCGAGGGTTTTTAATACCTTTTTTTCCCCCAGCATGATAATCTGAGCCCCCTGATATAAACAATCTATCAGCATATAAACCTTTAATCTCCTTTTCAATCTGGTCTATAGATTTGCTTCCTTTATAGCTTGTTTTATTATAAGTATACCTGGCTTCTATTCCATCTAATCCATTTTCAATTAATCTATTTATATACTGACTCCTGGTCATTTCAGCCAATGACTGTGGTTTCACATTACTATCAATTAAATATGGATGAGCCAGAACAGCTATTCCGCCACATTGATGAATTAGCTCTATAGTCCAGAGCGGATCAATTTTTTCTCTAAGTATATTTAATTCTGGACTTTCTGTAACCATAATTTTAGCTTGACCCCAATTAGTAGTATAGCCCTTTTCTGCCATCTTTTCAAAAATAAATTTTTTTTCAACATCTTCTGGTCTTCGCTGTTGCTCCTGACCACTTTGATCAGTATATCTTAAAATCTCATTTTCATAATCAATAGGCAGACCATTAGCAGTTAATAATTCAGTTAGTCTCTTGTAAGCCTCAGATTTACTTTTTTTGGCTCTCTTCATCTCTTTTTTAAATGCAGAGTCATTCCAGTCCAGTTCATATCCAATAATATGAACATCACTAACATAAGTATCAGTTGAAAATTCACACCCCAATACAATATTTAAGCTCTGTTGCTGAGCATAACTCCGTATATCTACAGTTTCATTATTAACTGTTATTGTATCTGGAGGGGCAATATCATGATCTGTAATCGCTATTGCTCTCATTCCTAATGAAACCGCACGGTCAATTAACATTTTAGGGGTATCATTACCATCTGAACGATTAGTATGACAATGCAGATCACATTCGAATTTAGAAAATTGCTGATCTTTTACCACTATATCCACCTCCATTTTATTTAAGCTGCTGCCATTTTCCCTGTGATAATACCTCTGGATTAGCAATATTTTCAGGTTTATAACCACTTAAAAGAGAAACTACTCTTCTAGCTGCTTCAGTTGCCATTCTTACTACACATTCTTCAGTAAGGGCAGCAGCATGTGGTGTAAGTATAACATTATTCATTTTTAGAAGTGGATTATCTTTTGCTGGAGGTTCATTTTGAAAAACATCCAGAGCAGCACCTTCAATAATTTTGTCCTGCAGTGCTTTTATTAAATCCTGCTCATTTATTACCCCACCTCTGGAGACATTTACAATAAAGGCATTAGTTTGCATAATTTCAAGCTGTTCCATACTTATAAGACCTATTGTATGCACATTTAATGGCACATGAATTGAAACAATATCTGAGTTTTTGAGTAGTTTTTCCAATGTGACGAATTCCACTTTATCCTCAAATATTTTTTTCACTTCATCTGAAAGTATTGGGTCATAAGCAAATATTTTTTCACCAGACATTATCTGAAAGTAACTGGCTACTTTTTGTCCAATTCTTCCAAAACCAATAACCCCTAATCTCTTTCCTTTGATATCTCTGGGGTGATATTGATATCTAATCTTAAAGTTATTCGCTTTTGTCTCCTTATCAAGTAAAAACAAATTCTTGCTTAATCCTAATATTAGCGCCAGACAGTGTTCAGCAACACTTGAAGTGTTTACTCCAAGACTTGAGGTTACAATAACCCCCTTCTCTGTGGCAGCTTCCAGATCTACATTATCTACTCCACCACCAGTTCTCGAGATAGTTAATAACTTATCTGCCTGGTCCAATAACCCCTTATCCATTTCAACACCTGTTCTGAGAATGACTGCTTTAGCATTTCGCATCAGAGAAGCTATATTGGTAGTATCAGATTTTCCGGCCTGTACCACCTCTAACCCTTCATCTTTTAATATTTTAATTGCTTCATCATTTATCGCTTGTGGAAGAAAAACATAATCATT
>JBDNGI010000398.1:0-2919 GCA_041689345.1 Halanaerobiales bacterium | reverse complement strand
TTTTCTTTAACATTTCATAAACTTCATCCCTGGTAGCAACCCTTGGATTCACACTATAATCAGGTAATTTCATGGTATCATCCGCTATGGCAGTAAGTTCTTCTTCTGGTACATTTAATTCATCTAATGTAAACCACATTCCAATATTTTTCAGGAACTTATTCATTGCTTGACAGGACTTCTCGGCTGCAACTTGATCAGATTCATTTTCTAATGAAGGATCAAGGATACAGCCCACAGTCGCAAATTTCTCTATGGCAGACTTATAGGTATATTCCATAAACTCAGGATACATGACAGACAAAGCTTCAGCATGCATAACATGAGGCGCATGACCACCTATAGCCATTCCAATTCCATGAGGAAGAGTAGTTCCTGCATTGGCAATACATAATCCAGCTAAAGTATCAGCCCAGGCCATTTCAATCCTTGCCTCCTTGTTAGCTCCATCTTCCAGAACTACAGGTAAATATTCTATTACCCTTCTAATTGCTTCCAGGGCATGCATGTCTGTATAAACAGAGGCATCATTATGAATATAACTTTCAAAAGCATGGGCAAAAACATCAAAACCTGTAGAAGCAGTAATATGTTCAGGTACTGTCACCATTAATTGCGGGTCAACAATACTTACCTGAGGACATAATAATTTACTAACCAGAGCAAATTTACTCTTAACATCTCGCTTAGTTAAAACTGACACTGGAGTCACTTGAGAACCGGTTCCAGATGTTGTAGTAACAGCGATAATTGGCAATCTTTTATCAGTAATTTCCTTATCCCTAAACAATCTATAATCCCAGGCCTCACCTTCATGAGTTGCTCCCACAGAAATTGCCTTAGCAGTATCTATACTGGAGCCCCCACCAATACCCAGTACAACTTCAATATTATTTTCTATGGCCATGGCAGTACCTTGATTAATACTGTCTGTTGTAGGATTTGGTACTACACCTTGAAAATGGTAAACTTCGACCCCGGCGTCCTCTAAAGACTTCTTGATTTTGTCGAAAACTGGTGCTAGAGCACCAAAAACTGGTACAGTAACCATTAAACAACTCTTCCCAAACTCAGAAACAATCTCACCAACATCATTGATTCTTCCCCAACCGAAACGAATATCAGTTGGTTGATAATAGTTAAAGGTTTTAATCACTAAAATCTCCCCCTTTTTAGTTCTTTATTTTTATTTACATCTATAATAACTTTCATTACTTTATCTTTTTGCTTTTCAATATACTGATAAGCAGCTAGATAATCCTTAATATCATAGTGGTTAGAAATTAAGGAGTCAAGGCTTACTTTACCATTATTAATTAGCTCAATAGCTTTAATATAATCTTGTTTTTGATACATTAGAGTTCCAACTAAACTCAATTCACGGTCCTGAATAAGACCAAGGTCAACAGAGGCTTTATTGCCAAAAACACCTACTACAATAATATCTGTACCTTCTACGAGCAATATTTATTGCCTGGTCTATAGTAGTATTAACACCTACACATTCTAAAATCAGATCAGCTTTTTCTTTTTTACCAAATTTCTCTTCAAGGTATTTAGATTTTCTTCAGAGGTATTAATGCAATAGTCAATGCCGCACTCAAGTCATAATAGAAAAGAAAGCCGAAATGTATAAAATTTCTACTGTTTTTATCGAACAAATATCCTCATTTCTATTAATACCGAGCCCTTAACATATCTAATATTTCCTCTCTGGTTGCAACCCGGGGATTAACTTCATAAATCAGGGAGTTCTACCGAATCATCGGCAATAGCAGATAACTCCTCTTCAGAAACTTTTAAATCTGAAAACATTAATGTCATTTCAATTCTATCAAGAAACTTATCTATCTCCTCACAAGACATTTCTGCAGCTCTTTCATCTGCTAGCTTATTAAGTTCAGGATTTAAAATTCGTCCCATGTTAGCAAACTTTTCTATAGAATCTTCATAGGTATAACGGGTAAATTCAGGATAAATAATAGCCAAGGTTTCACCATGCATAACATTAGGATCATGACCACCAATGCCATACCTATTCCATGAGGAAGAGTTGTTCCTGCATTAGCAATACATAATCCAGCGACCTGTATCTGCCCAAGCCATTTTTGCTCTTTCTTCTGTGTTAGAACCACCTTCCAGAAGCTCGGGAAGATATTTTTTTACTAACCTCATTGCTTCTTCTGCATGTATATCAATATACGGGGAAGTATTAATATGAATATAACTTTCAAAAGCATGAGCAAAAACATCAAAACCAGTTGATGCTGTAATATGTTCTGGTACAGTAACCATTAATTCCGGATCAATAATACTAACCCTGGGGCACAGTAAAGTATCTATAATCCCAGGCTTCTCCTTCATGGGTTGCTCCCACAGCAATTGCTTTTGCAGTATCTATGCTGGAGTCCCACCCACACACCCAATACAACATTAACATTATTTATTACAGTAATTCTGGCACCTTTATTTACACTTACAGTCGTTGGATTGGGAACTACTTGATCAAAATGGAACACCTTACTACCCAGCGCCTTACCATAATAGTATACTAACAATTTTCCTAACTATATTACTTCAAACGCTAATACTATTTATAAAGTATACATTACTGACCTTACCCCTGATTCAGGAATTGAACCATCGCTATATTGGCACATGAGCCAGCACTTGACAAATAGTCATTTATTCTTCATGAGGAGCAAAATACTCATCACTATCTTCAAGAACCGCTTCAATATCTCTATCTTCTGAATGTAAGAATTCAACCCCGATTTCCTCTGCTTTATTGTAAATGAAATTAAGACCTTTCTTTAACTGAGAAGCATTTAAATGCTCTATCATAAATGTTGGCATTGTTTCAAGTTTTAAAATTTCTCTAAGATATACATCATAATTGACAACTCCATTACCAATAAA
>JBDNGI010000397.1:0-12631 GCA_041689345.1 Halanaerobiales bacterium | reverse complement strand
TGGCAGCTTTAATAATGATAGCTACAGCTATAAATATTCCTGCAATTACTGCACCTATAGCTGAATTCTTTTCTTCAATTTCTTCAGAGAAATCATATGGGGTAATCCAATCAAAGAACTTATAACCCAAAAACATTAAAGCTAATGCCAGTGTAGCATAAATTATTGTTGCAATAAATTCATTCGCTAACATTTCAATAACCATCTCCTTCGTTTTAGTGAAAACTTATTAAAATCATTTTATACTTTTAATTATATTCTTCCCAGGCGTTATAATAGGCTCTTATTAAAATAGGCCGAATCAATGTATTAATATCATCCTGTTTTTTATCAAGTATATCCTTAGAAAATACAAAGAGTTTCTCTACTTGAGCATTTGAGAAAAATTTGGTCTCTACCTGTACATCTATTTCTTCAGGCTTAAATTGAAAACCCTTTGTACCAAGATTGAATCCCCAGTCTCCAAAAGATGGGACATAGACATGGTAGGAAGAGGTATCAAATCCGGCTTTTGCAATGGTGTTCTGTATTATCCAAAATACTTCTGCTGCATAATAAGGTGAGGTTGACTGTGCTACTATGACTCCTTTAGAATTTAAATGATCATATATTAATTTATAAAAAGTAGCAGTATAAAGTTTATTTAAACTCTCATTATTTGGATCTGGTAGATCAACTATTACTGCATCCTATTTTTTTTCACTGCTTTCTAAGTACTGATAGGCATCCTGGTTTATTACCCGAACTTTTCCATCACTAAGTGAATCTCAATTGTATCTAAGAAAATATCTAGAATTTTTTGCCAGGTCTGTCACAACCTTGTCCAGATCGACCAGGTCTATCTCTTGTACATCAGGATATTTTAATATTTCTCTTTGGACATTAAATTGTTTTCGATTTTTTTAGAGAATAGTGAACCTAGCCCCATCGCAGTCATAAATAAACCAATTGTTATCGAGAATTGATAAACACTATTTCCGAGAAGATATGAAGAGATTCCAGCCATTATTAATTCATAAACTATTGAAGCAATAGCTACAAAAAAAGCACAAGTCAATAAGGATATTATACTTTTTTCTCTTTTGTTCTTTATTGTCATGTAAGCTGCTCCTTATATAATAGGTAGTTTATTTTGATGTTTTCCCCTTATTATTTACCAAAACCAAAGCCACCACCGAGTGATGGAGAAGAGCCAATGCTTCCCTGTCTAATACTGCGAGGAGTTCTAATTCTTCCATTACGATAGGGGTTACTCCCCCAGAAAAGTATCATCGTACTACGATGAGTATTATAGGCCTGTTGATGGTCCTTTATCACTTCAATTTCTGTAGATGAATTTTGTTCCTTAACTACTATTACAGCTTCATTATATAATAATATACTCTTCCCTGTTGTATCTACTTTTTGATCATAGGGCTTTTTTTGTAAAACAATATCATTAACTGTTGATCTAAGGTCACTCTTTGAACTATATGTTAAAACTCCATTTTCACTAGTCATTAAAGGATATTTATCACTGACAGCTTTAACAATACTAGGAGCCTTGGACAAAAATATTTTATGAAACAAATTCAGAACAATTGTATATTAGGTATTTATTTACCATAATATACCATGCAATAAATTTGAGTATAATAAATAAGCGTCTATAAGACACCTATTTTTAAACTTTTATTAACCTTTGATAAACCCTGTTATAACAACACCTCCTGTATGCCAGTTTAACAATAGACCTTATGCTACATTAACAGAATAAGGGGTAGTCCCCATTTCTATAATTTGATTTCTGGCTTCTGTATTATTTATAAACACTTTTAATAATTTACGCAAATTATGCATTACACAACGAAGCCTAAATTCTCTACTGGCTTTATCAAGACCACGATAATGTAATTGATCTAAACCATTCTGTTGTTTTAAGTTACCCCAGACAGGTTCAGGTACACTTTTGCGTTCTTTAAGGATTTCTCTACCTTCAGGAGAAAAAGCTTTTTCTTTTGCCTGTTCACGAAGTTTATCTTCTTTTAGATTTCTTTTAATTTTACGGATACCATCTTTAGCTTTTGTACAATCACTCTGTGCTGGGCAATTCTTACAGGCCTCAGTTTTATAACATCTGGTCTTATCATTATCAGAAATTCTTTTACCGGGTGTTAATATTTCTCCTTCGAGACAGGTATATTGGTCATTTTCTTCATCATAAACAAATTTATCCTTGGCATATGAGCTTTTAGATTCTGGTATTGATACATAAAAATCAATATCATTATACTGAGAGTATTCAATATTTGTTGCTGAAAAGAAGCCGGCATCAGCCCCGATAATCATATTATCAATAGAATCTAAATTATTCATAACATCCACTATTGTAGGAATATACGATTGTTTGTCATTTGAAATATTTGTAGTATGGGTTCCTAAAATAATATGAGCTTTAGCATCTACCAGACCAAAATTATTATAACACTGTTGTACCCCATGATGTTTTGTTACCATAATAGCTGATTCAGAATCAGTAAAGTTTATCTGAGTCTTGTCTGGTATTTCTTTATTACCGTTTTCTTTTTGCCAGTTTTTTTCAAGTTGTTCTTTCTTTTGTTCCATTGTTTCTAAACGTTCTGCTTTAAGTCCAACAATATCCATGGTTTCTATTATTTCATTATCAGTATTTTTATCTATTAACTCAAATATATTTAACTGATCCTCAACTGTATCGGAAACAGCACCTATTTTTTCAAGCTCTTGACCACTAAAAATAGCTTTTTGTCTTTCATTTAATTTTTGCTGATGAATTTGCCAATACTTTTGATGTAATCTTATTGATTCTGATTTAAGTAATTCAAAAAAATCTTCATCACTGAGGTTTTCAAATCCACTAAAACAATCGGTAATTTCCTCAAGTGACTCTTTTATTTGTTCTTTTGTTTTATCAATCTTTTTATTTAAATAATCATAACTCATAGCCTTATGTTTTGAGGCATTAGCTTTAGTTTTTGTACCATCTATAAATGCTTTGTTTCCACCTACCAGATCAAATTTAATGCATAATTCAAGAACCTGGTGGAAAAAAAGATCTATATTATCCAAAATATCATCAATAACTCTTTCGACAGTTTTATATGAGGGAATAGATAATTTGCCAAGAATATATATACCACCCAGGTTTTCTTTAGCCAGAGTAATAATACTATCTGATGAAAACCGACCTTTATAAAGACCATATAAAATCAAGGCTACTAAAGTAGGTCTATCATATGGAGGTGTTCCCTGATCCTTAACTTCATAAAAGGGAAAATATATAGTATTGGCTATATAAAAAAAAACGCGCAGCATGTGGTTTGTTTTTAATTCTATTTTCAATTAATTGGTCAATTAGCCTTATCTGATTACGGGAAGGATTTGTTCTACTCAATTTAAATCACCTACCCGATTATTTAATAAATTTTGCGTAGAAAAAATTAGACATTTAAATAAGTTGTATGGTATAATTATCATTAGAAAACACTCCTTTTTTGTTTTTTATGTTGATTCAATTATACCATAAAAGGGGTGTTTTTTCTAGTTTTTTTGTAAGTTTTTCGTTGATATGACAGCGTTTTTCAAGGTTTTATTGTTTATCGTGAAGCAATGTTATAATTTGTTGTAATCTGGAATAATTGACATATTATTTCTGTCTAAGGCTCCTAGGTCCTTGACCCATAAAAGAGGAAGATGATATATATATGATTATGAGCAAAACACCCAGACTAATTAAGATATCTCGTATCTCCAATTTATAAACCACCCCTCTCTATATAGCTATCTGTTTTTATAATTAAACTCTCCCCGGGATAACTATGATAAGTAATCCATAGAAGCAGACTATCCTGTCTAATAATCTCTATACTGGTAATTGCCAGCCCATCAATTGCAGGAAATACATGATATATATCTAAATCAGTATTATTACTTTGATATTTTTTAAAAAATTGCTGCTTGCTTTCAACTTTATCATCAATTATAGTTGTCTCAAATTTATAGACCAGGTTCTGACTAAGTCTCCTGGAATATTGAAGTTCCTTATCATCTAGCAAAGCTTTTTTGTGTAATACTGTTTCAGAGGCAATATTCCCTGATTCAATACAGGCAAGAAGCTCTATATATTTTAGATTACTACCTGTATTAATTTCAACAAAATGACTTGAACCGATTATAGAAAAAGTTATATTCTGAGACTGCCATTTTAGTGATTTACTTTCTAATATATTGAAATTACTAACTGAATCAGGAGATATTAACAGATTATATTCAAGTTCAAATGCAGATTGGTCTTTATAAATTAATTTACTCATTTTTCTTGATTTCATCTTTTAATTTTGCTAATTCATCCTCTATAGAGTTATCATTCTCCAGATCTGCAAACTGTGTTTCAAGGTCATCTTTTTTGAGATCTTCATATAGTTCATCACTGGCCTGAGCCTCTGCTTCCATTCTGTTAACCCTTTCTCCCAGTCTATCTAGATTGTCGCTGGCACTAGTTTTTCCTAGTCCGCTTATTGTTTCATTTATCTCTTTACTAGCCTTGGCATTTTCAGCAGCAGCAATTAATTCATCCTGTCTGTCTTCAACCTCTTCAATTCTTTCCTGTAATTCCTTCACCCGGGCTTTGTGTATGTCGGCATTTTTCCTTCTTTCTACTATCTGGCTTTGATATTTATTATAATCTTTTTCAGCTTCCTGTTTCTTTTCCAGAGCCTTCCTTGCCAGCTCTTCATTTCCGGCTTCAAGAGCCTGTTTAGCCCGGGAAGACCAATGATTCAGTTCTTCTTCTGCTTTATTAGCCTTAGCCTCTGCCTCTTTTACCAGTGTGATAGATTTAGCAACAGCACTTTTGGCTACTCTAAACTCTTCCTTCATTTTACGAATTTCCTCTTTTACTATGGCCTCGATATTCTTATCTTCCAGCTTATCAATTGCCTGATTGGCTTTTCCTTGAACTAATGTTTTCATTCTATCAAAAAAACTCATTGAAATTCCCCCTTATAGATTTAAGTAAATGATTTTGTTTTTCAAAGTTTAACTTACTTTTTTATTGAAATCCATCACTTTATTTAATAATCTTCATCCAATTTAATCCAATTTAGATCTTAATTTTATCAAATTTATTGTTCCAAATATCTATATAATATAATTATTGATCAATCTTGATCTCTTTTTCTGTTAAGTATTTAATAGCTGAAGTACTCTGTAAAGAGGCTATGATTCCGTTGATAGTAGTGAGTAGCCCATTACTACAGGTTCCAAAAGAAGCTGGTATCCCGCTACCAGTAAGCCACCCTGAGATTGACTCACCCTGATGAGAGTTTACAAACTTATAGAGGCATACTGCACCGGCGCTAGCTCCATATATCCAGGGAATTCCACTCCTCTTTGCCATTTGATCTATTAATATACTGTAAGGGAAATGGTTTGAACAATCTATTATGAGATCAACTTCCGTTAATAGCTTAGTTAATTTTTTTCCAGGCCGTTCCGATTTATATGTTTTTATATCTACGTCTGGATTAACTTTCTCTAAGCTAATTCGTAATTTATCTATTTCTTTAACCTCTTCCTGTTCAATTGTATTAGCATCCCAATCAACTAGATGAAGTTTCCTGATTCCTGCATCAATCAATAAATGACAGGTATTAATAATATAATCAGCTAGCCCCACCAGTAGTATTTCTTTTTCCTTTAATTAATTATAAGCATCTTGACTTATATCAGAAAAGACTACTCCTTCATCAAAACTATTATCTTTTGCATACATAACTTTTAAATTCCTCCCTTGTTTTTATACCCCTTTCCTATAGGGGGTATTTATATTATACATATGAATTGTGAAGAATTTATGAAAAAAGTAAAAGCAAATACACAATGTTAATCAACAACAAAATAGTTAATGTTTAAAAGATTACTTTATATATCTTTTTATATCATCTATATTATTAATATATAAATTATTACCCTCAATCTTGATTAAGCCTTCTTTTTTAAAATCACTTAATGTTCTACTTACCGTTTCTCTCGTTGTTCCAATTAAACTAGCCATATCCTGTCTATTAATATCAAGTTAAACTAATGTCTGTTTCAAAATCAGATATCATATCTATAATTAATGCCGCAACACGACCTCTTGTATTTCTTAATCCAAGGTTCTCTATTTTACGCTGAGCCCTAAATAATTTGTGTGCCATAACCTCTAACATTCCCCAGCTAATTAGATGATTCCTATTAAAGTAGGTCTTAAACCTTTCTCGTGACAGATACTTTACTGTTACATCACCTAGTGTAATAGCAGTAGCCGGGTAATTATCAATCCCAAATAAGACTACTTCGGCAAACACATCTCCTGCTTGTAATATTTCCAAAATCTGTTCATTACCATCTTCGCTGGTTCTAATAATCTTTATCCTACCCTTTTTAACAAAATAAACTCTATCCCCTTTTTCTCCTTGATTAAAAATCGTACATCCCTCATTATATGTTTCACTTCCCAGTAGATTATTAATTTCAATCAGGTCTTTATCTTTTAAACCCGAAAACAAGGTAAATTTCCTTAAAAATTGAATCTCCTTAGATGACAAACATTACTCCCCCTTCAACTCGCACTCTTTTAACTTTAAGAACCTTACAACCATGTCTTTAATAGAGTAATATTTAAACTATTTTTTACTACCTAATACCGGTAGGTGGTATTTTAAATAAATATATCATTTAAATTATTGTTTGTCAAGTAATTATTACTGAATTTTATTTCTGGGTTTGTGATTATTTCTGAGTTATGTGACTATTGTCAAGTTACTTAGCCTACAATCTATTTTATTAAAATATATGTTATTTATATTTCTAAAATAGTAAAGCCCTGTCTCTACTAAACAGGGCAATCTAAGTCTTTATTGTCAATTTCTTAAATTTTTGCTTAAAATATTATTTGCTTAAAATATTAGCTACTTAATTCCATACTTTCAATATATAATTTATATGATACTGTCCATGTATTAATTTCTGTCCAGATAACATCTCCATCTTTTTTCTGTAGTTTAACTTCAACTATCTTATCTAAATGCTGACAATTAGAATCAAAATATTCTCGAAGATATATTTCTTTAAAACTGCTAGTAGTAAATAGTAAAGTTTTATCCTTGTATCCTAACATATTTAATAAAGCAGGGTTTGCATCATTAAGCTTTTATCTGGCGCTATTCTGAAAATACCGTCACGGGAATTCTTGAACAAGGAGCAATAACAGATGCTGTCTGAATCACATTCACTTTCTAATTTAAATTTACCACCTTTATTATCCATGATTTTGCCCTCCAGCTTGATTATAATCTTTATAGGAGTATTTCAACATTAACTAGCAAAATTCTCCTTTACTAATTACTTTATTCTGATCAAAAAATATACTAACAGTGGCTCTTGCTTAAAAAGTGGTATATTGTGAATATATATTTTATCCATATTCCATAGTACAGACTTTTAATAATGTCGAAATATCTAAATAGGTCAAAAATACCCGTCTTTGCGCAAGAGCCCTAACAGTATTTAAATAATTTTGTTCATATGATTCATACATAATAGTACAAACCGCCTCTGTAAACATATTTATTTAAAATAGTCTTTACCCTGAGCAATCATCATATAATTAGAAAAAGACAACCCCTGTTATAAAACAGGAATTATCTTTCTAATAATGATCATAAAAATTCACGGATTTAGGTATTAAATCTTTTATTAGATTTTAAAATTATTAGTTAACTTCAACAAATTCATAACCAGCATCTTCAACAGCAGCTTTAAATTTTGCTTCATCTACTTCATGTGCTAAATCTACTACTGCTGTACCTTCCTCAGCACTAACTTCAGCTGATGTAACACCGCAGATAGCCTCTAATTCTTTTTTCACATGACCCTCACAGTGACTACAGGTCATTCCTTCTATCACAATAGTTTTCTTCATAATTATCACCCCTTCCTTAATATTATCAAAAAATATCTTTTTAATTCTATTTTAAACCAGCCTGTCTCATTGCCATATCTAACACTTTTTTTTTGGGTATAGCCGAAAACCCTCTACATCTGTTGGTATAAATAGCCTACTGGGACAATAATAATAGTTAAATCCATTAATATTCTTTTGACTAATCGACTATTTTAATAGAAAACTAATCTCATGTGGGTCATTTCCTAATTTAATTTTACTTAATTCCTGAAAACTAGTTGCATCATAAATAGTTAGATTACCTCCTCTATCTGTTACAAAAACCTTCTCTCCATCAGGAGCAAAAGAAAGATGATTAGCTAGAGCAAGATCTATTTTTTTAACTAAATCCCAATTATTTTCTGCATCAAAAATAAATACACCACTACCATCTCCTTCTCCACCCCTGGATGCAACCCAGATATACCTGTCATCTGGTGATATAGCTAACCCATGAGCATTTATTCCAGCAAGTTTTTGTTTTAATAATACTCCATTATTTGCATCCAGAACCGATAGCGTTGCAAAATCTGAAAGGTAATTAACTGTATAAACATATTTGCCGTCATGTGAGCTTGCTGAAGTATAAGCAGCTCTCAAGGGCCAACTTGACTCAATACTAAAATCACTCATATTACCTACTACTACTGCTGTCTCTGGACTGTTAAAACCACCATTACCATCTGGACGTGCCCCCATATATACTCTTTCTCCATCAGGAGAAAAGCGTAGATGAGCAAGTTTAGCTAAATTTCCAGGTAAATCAAAACTAGCTATAATTTCATTTTTTTCTGTATTAATTATCTTTGGAACCTGACCAATAACAATATAACTACCGTCTGGACTAATATCTATTCCATGGAGTGGTTTTGTCCCAGCAATTGCTGTAATTTTTTCACCTGATAATGGATCAAGAACCAGTAGTTCATTACTGTTCATTACACCAGTATAAAGGTATTTACCATCTGGTGTGATCGCTATACCGTGGGCAACTTTTGGACCAACTTTTATTGATTTAACTACTTCCCCTTCGTTACTATCATAAATACTTATAGTCCCATCCTCTGCATTAGGTATAAATGCATAATAATCACTGTAAATATTACCAGCTAAAACAGGTAATGATAGTATAAATATACTTAATACTACTAAAATAATAATCTTTTTCATATATAATCTCTCCCTCTATTTTTTAGTTAAAATTAAACCCAATATCCCCTTTTAGTAAATACTTTCTTTCTAGGATTAATTTTTATTTCCAAGATATTATAGACATAATTTCATCACCACCCCCAACATATGTACCCATATCCGATATCTATATTTTACATGAAAATTGTGAAGAAATTATGAATTTTTAAAAGGATTTTTGAATTTTTATATCTCCTGAATTACTATCTCCTATTTACATTTAACCTCTTATTTTCATGACAGAATGTTTTCTATGCAGAATATTCTAGTATTTCTAAATTAATTTTTTGTTAAAATAAATTTATTTAAGCATTCTTGAGAACAGAAATAATAGTTTGTACCATCTATATTTTTCTTAATGGCTACATCTTCTGCAACATTACTTCCACAAACAGGATCTTTATGCAAAGTTTGTCCGTCAATCTGTTTGGAATGAGAATGGTAAGACGAATCTGTCCTGCTATTACCATCCTTATTTGCAGATTTGTGGTGATTATTATTTCCATGACTATGACCACCACAACAACCTCCACCTTTTCCATGCATCCAATACATTACTCCTAGAAAAATCAATATCCATATAAATGAACTCATATATAACGCTACCTTTCTACAGTGACAAAAGTAATTTCATGTGGCTCTTCATCAACTTTAATACGAGCAGTTATTTCATATGTCTTTGTATCAATTATTATTGCTTCATTATCTCGTGCATTTGTTACCACTACTTTTTTGCCATCTGGAGTAAATTCAAGGTGATTTGTATATTCACCAGCAGCGATATAGCGTTCTACCTCTCTGGATTCAGCATCTATTATTGCAACATTATTTGTCTTTCTATTGGCTGTCCAGATCTTCTTGCTATCAGGAGAAACTATAACACCATGGGTTCCTTCACCAACATTTATCTCATCAACAACTTCAAACCTTCTTAAATCGATTACTGAGATACTATTAGATTCCCAGTTTGCAGTATAGGCGTATCGACCATCAGGTGCAACTCTCCCTTCATTAGGACCATTCCCTACGGAAATTCTAACTGTTACTTCAAAACCAGGTATTGAAATAACAGAGACATCATCAGACTCCAGATTTGTTAAGATAGCATATTTACCTGCAGGGTCAAAGTCTATATGGCTGGGGCTATTTCCTATTCCATCTTCAATCACCTTAATTATTTCCTGTTTTGCTGTATCTATAACAACAACCTTGCTTTCTGAACTAGAAGCAACTAAAATATATTTACCGTCTGGACTCATATCTATACCGTGTGCTGTGCTATTAACTTCTAATGTCTTGACAAATTGATTTAAATTCAGATCAAATATCTTTACTAATCCGTTTTGAAAATCACCAGTATATAGATATCTCCCATCTGGGGTTATTTCAATACCATGAGAGGCCTCTTCACCTACTTTTATAGTATTAATCACTTTTGCGGCTGCAATGTCTATCACAGAAACTGTACCACTGGCTGCATTTGGTATATAGGCCAATAGTTTTTCATCTTGATTAATATCCCATCTGACAGTATGACTGGCTTCACGAATACCTTCCATTATTATTTCAAGATATTTAGTTTTTCCTGTATAGAATTTTTGACCATCTATTGTGGTATTGTTTATTTTAATCAAACCAATCGGGTGGTGACTGGATTTTCTTTCCCACTCCCAACTTATGTTTTCTTTCTTTAATTGACCTTGATTACTTCTAACAGTAATTAATTCTTCGAAATTACTATCCAGTAAATTTCCACTATGAGTAGTCATATATACATTAAATGTTAACTGCTCTGAGTCAAATTGGTCAGGATTCATAAATTCCACATCCAAAGTAACTCCTGCTGCATCTGAGCTCCTTACCCAATCTTCCCCATTTGCTAAGCTCGTCACTGATAAAGTAAACAGAAGCATCAGTGTTAGACTCAAAATAAATATAGATTTTGACCTTAATTTTATCATTAATCTCACCTGTCTTCCTTTTATTTTTCAGTATAATAGTATCATAAGGTATACACTCTCATAAAAAGACATCAAACCTATGTTTTTGATTTCTCTCTATAACACTCTATTATTTTTTTATCCAACTGTCGAGACAACTTTATCACTTCCAGATTATTAAATCCACTGATACTAACAGCATTAATCATAGAAGTCCTTAATTTTTCTATACTATTAACTTCTTCTAACTGCTTAACCATAATACCCACCTACTTTTATATATCCTAATATTCATAGTTACAACAAGATACAGATATCTGTCATATATTCTTAGTGATGATGGTGATGACTTTCTTCATCATCTTTTTTATGATCTCCATGTCCCATTCCCTTCATCATGAAGACATGCATCAGAGGGCAGAGCAAAAGAAATAAAATACCCCAGTTTCCTGTTCCTCCCCTTCCAATCAAGAAAATACCACCAATCATAACTGCACAACATATTAACATCATCCAGAAATGTCCCTTATGACCATTCTTTTTTTCTGCCATCATAATAACCCTTTTTCTAATTTAATTTTTCAAAAAATCTAACCTTCTTATCAATAAGGCTATACTCAAATAAAGTATTATACCTATGATATAACTTATATTAAAACCATAACTTAGAGAAACAATCATAGCTACTCCAGAGCCCAGAACAGAAGCAATTCCATTAATCCCCCAGAAATAAGGAACCCAACTTCGGCTTTTTCTTTCTCTTAACTTGCTTAATACCATTGGGAAGGGAATTCCCATTAAAAAACCAAGGGGAAATAGTAATAAACCGATTAGTGATATTTTATACCCTAAAGAAGTGAAGCCCTCCCAATATAGGACTTGATTAATAATAAATATATCTACCAGACCCAATATTACTAGATAAACTACTGGTTTATAGTTAGTAAATAATTCCTTTCTTGACTGCACAAAATTAGCTGTTCCTGCCCCTAATAACAGTGTTGTAATAATAGTGACAAAGGAAGTAGTTGGATGTTCCAGAAATACACTCATTTTTTGTATCAAAGTAATTTCTATAAACATAAAGGCCATTCCCAAAAAAGTAAATATTAAAAAGTTAGTCTTGAAATTTATCTTATTTCTATTCACATTTTTACTAAAAATAGGAATAAGGAAGATTACTATTAATACAAATAATGTGCCCAGGACAAGTACTAAAAGACTTTTAGGTAGACTTTTCTGTACATTATAGAAAAACGGTTTATCATCATTTATTGGTGCAATATTTGCTGGAAAACTGTGTATCATATCTGAGATAGATATTTCACCTGTTCGATACAAATTAAGCGACTTCTCCTCAGTTATACCAGGCAGATGAAGTGTCCTGAAGCCTTTTCTTGTCACTAAATCTTTAATATTCTTTAATTCTTCCTGAGAAAAGGGTTCTGGTTTTACTAAAAGAATCGGATTCATTGTAGAGTGTTTATGTGATAAG
>JBDNGI010000396.1:0-2611 GCA_041689345.1 Halanaerobiales bacterium | reverse complement strand
GTCTGGAAAGAGTCTTTCAGAGTTACAATTACAAGCTAAATATAATGTAAATGTAGTAGCAATTAAGAGAGAAAAAGATGTAAATATAACATTACGTGCTGAGGATAGATTTCAAGAGGGCGATATTATGATAGTATTTGGTGAGAATGATGATTTAAAAAACTTTGAAAACTACTCTAAGATATAAATTTTATTTCAATTACCCTGGTCCTTCTTGTTGTATATACACCGCTAAATACATAGTTAGAGTTTGCACCAATATTTTTTAGTGACTGGCTACTCGTTTTTGCAGCAGGCAGTATATTTTTATTAGCCTTTGAAGGGATTAAGTGGTAAAAAAGGGGTTTCTGGGGGCTCTATCAGTAGTAGTGATGGCTGTATTTTCTCTTGGTTTCCTGGTTATGGGCCTGGGGATAATCTCTATTGGTATCCCCCCAAGTTTTGATGAGTTTTTGCGTATAGTAGTTTTTCTATTAATAACCTGTTTATATAGCCTTCTGGTTAAATGTTGGAATAGTATTTTCAACAATATTCAAACAGGCTTCAACTTCGGCTCTGGCTGGTATATCTGTATCTGGTTGTTTTTCACTGTCTTTTATTCAATGATAGTAAAAATAATAGCTAATGCCTTTGCTCAGGTTTCAACTGCTGTACAGACACTGAATCTCAGTCTTTCGAGAATATCACCAAATTACTTATATGAAGAGTTAACCACAATATTGTTGACACCATCGATACGCAGTCTCGGAGCGTTAAGATTTGAACAGATCTATGGTGCAATTCCATCTACCCTATCTGTTAGTCAGAGTCTATTGCTTACCTGGCCTCATATTACTGGCCTGGTAGCAGCTTTGATTATATGTTTTGGTATTTTCTATATTATATTTATGCGGCAGGAAATTCGAGCCTAAGAGCTTTAAAATACAGGAAAAAAGGCTAGATGATGGTAATCTTATTTTACAAATGAATATTTATTATCCCCCTTGCAGGTTAGGGGGATTTTTAATGTCTACAAAGACCAAATAATTATTAGATGGAAAGAATCAGTAATAATGGAGGGAATATACGTGACTGGGGAGCAAACTTTCTATTTTATTCCTTAATTGACTATTTAGTTGATAGTTATTTTTATTCTATGGAAGAAGTTGCTGATCAAATAGAAAATCTAGATAAAGATGTATTAATGAAATATTCTAACATAGAATTAAGTGATTTAAGGGAATATAAACATGACATTACAGTATTAAGGAAACTACTCTGGCCTACAAGAGAACTGATAAAAGATATAATACAGCAGGTCTCTTTTGAAAATGAAGGTAAAAAAGATTTAAATTTTTATTATCGGGATATATATGAACATATAATTGAATTAATAGAGTTACTGGAAATATTACAGGGTTCAGTTGAAGAGATTCAAAACCTCTATCATACAAAAATAAGCCATAGGATGAACAGAATAATGGGTTTGCTTACCGTTATATCAATAGTATTCTTGCCATTAACCTTAATAGCAGGTATCTATGGTATGAATTTTGAATATATGCCTGAATTAAATTTAAAATGGGGTTATCCAGCAGTTTTAATAATCATGCTAATTATAGCGGTATCATTAGTATTATACTTTAAAAATAAAAAATGGTTTTAAGAAAGTGATTATAAAGCGCAAAAAACTAAAAAAGTTTACAAAATGTTTGCATTTAGTTTGTAGAATAGTTATAATTAATAGAAAAGGGACAAGTTATATATAAAATAATAAGGAGTAGCTAAATGCTGAGGAGAATAAGGAATGTCTTTATTACAGGAATTGTAGTTATCTTACCACTGGCTGGGTCTCTATACATAATATACTTTATTTTTAGTTTAATTAACCAGGGAACTGAACCATTGATTGAAATGGCATTGGGGAGAAAAATCCCTGGTGTAGGAATTGTTTTTTCTTTCATTGTGATTTTTCTGATCGGTCTTTTTGCCACAAATATCATTGGAAAGAAGATTATTTTATTCGGAGAAAAAATATTATTAAAAATACCTTTATTCAACAGTATCTATACCAGCATCAAAAATGTACTTGATGCCATCTTTACTCAAAATTATAGTTCTTTTAAAAAACCTGTGTTATTAGAATATCCAAGAGAGGGTATATTTTCTATTGGGTTCTTAACAAAAGAGTCTTCACCATACTTTGATGCTATAACAGGAAAAGAGCTTTATAATATTTTCCTACCCACTACTCCTAATCCAACTTCAGGTATGTTCATTATGGTACCTAAAGAAGAAGCATTTATCCTAGATCTAACTATAGAAGAGGCACTAAAATTAATAATTTCAAGTGGAATATTAAATCCTACTGCTAAATCAAAAGATAAAAATAATAACTGTAATCTGAACAGGGAAGTAAAAAATGAGTATTAAAGAAGAAAAAGAAACATCTATGTAAATGAAAGATTTATGTTTTAATAAATCACTTCATACTCACTTTTCGATGTTTATTAATTAAAGATTTTAATTAATTACTTTTACTTTTTAAAATGTTATTTTTGTCATAAAACAGTTATCTCTTTTCTTTGGATTGAAGCAACATATTAAAATCCCCCCTTTTTTGGAATTTTTT
>JBDNGI010000395.1:0-1932 GCA_041689345.1 Halanaerobiales bacterium | reverse complement strand
GCTCTTGCTAGTTGGTATTCGGTTCTAGGCTAAATTAAACTATTAAAACATGGAGGGTAATATTATGTTTAAATTTGAAAGATTTATTGTTTATCCATTATTAATAATAGCTTTGTTTTATAGTATGACTGGTCAGAAAATAATGGCTAATGCTAAACAAGTTTATGATGAGATAGTCACAAAAAAAATTAGTATAGTCGATGATAGTGGGCAAACGTTATTAACTATGAAAAAAGAAAAAGATGAATGGGGTGAAAATATAGGAGTTATAATATTTAATCTCGAAAGTAAGCTTAATGGCGATTTTTATAACCATAAAACAAGAATTGAACCAGGAGTATTAAAAACAGAAATTCTATTAAATAATAAGCCTACTGTAAGTACAATATTAAGGGCAGGAAATATAAAAATGTTACATTTTTCTAATAATGGATCATCTCGCAAGTTGGATTTAGGATATAGATCTATAAGGTTTAAGGATAAGGAGAAAACAAAAAATGTCTATGGGTATGCTAATACATTTGGTATTGGAATATATAATAGTAATGATTATAATAGTAATGATAAAACTTTTTATGAAGATAGTGATTTAAGATATGAATTAAGTATTACAGAAAATGGAATTATTAATTCTTTTTTAACCGCAGGTAATAATAAAACAATCGATATATCTACGGGGGTTGGTAAGGGTGGTATTATTCGTACATATAATCAAAATGGAGATATTGCTACAAATATAGGCTTTGGTGGTTCTAATTATCCTGGTATATATATATTTAATAAAAATGGAGATATTGTAGGAGTTTATACTTTTGAAGGATATTTGGGGGAAACACATTATTAACATATGGGCGTCTATCTTATAGGTAGGCGTCTTTTTTTCATGTAAATTGACAGAAACTATCTAAAATAGGTTAGAATTAACAGCTATAGACATTTATTTACAGGTAAAGTTTTACAGTAAAAATATTGTAGGGTCTATAAGCGTTGATATAACAGGCTTTATAGTTAAATACTTTAATAGACTAAAAACTGCGTAAAACCGTCCTTTTGCGAATATATCAGTCTTCTGGTTTATTGATTAATTTATATATACCAATACCTATAATTCCTAAAGCTAAAGCCAACATATTTGAAATTGGCACTTGTAATTCATCATAAAATACTAAATTTGCACTCGTTAAATATGCTACTAAATATTCTACATAGCTCTTATAATAGTCTGGATTACTATACGACTCTCCAAAAAGTAATAATAAAATAATAGGTATTAAAACGCCAATTAAAATTAATGTCTTTCCATTTATATTTTTTAATTTATTTTTTTCTTTTTTTTCATTAACAGAAGTATCTGCCGCTGCTTTTCTATTAACATTAGTATCTTTTGATTTGTTATCCTTTTGTATTAAATTAAAATAAGCAAATAATAACCACCCAGTAATAAATAATCCGATAAATGTTTTCATAAAGTTATCCTTTCCCTTTCATAAATAATTATTTATATATATATTTATCAATTAATATCAAATATCCTTTATATATACAAATCTATTTTCTTCGCTTTATTGCTCTTTTATGAAATTATTAAATTATTTGATTATATAATTATATAATGGTATAATTACAGTAACATAAGGAAGGGGCTGTTAAAATGAGTGAAGAGATTTTTTTAAACGCAAAGATTGACAAAAAATTGCACAAGAAGTTGAGAATTAAACTTTTAAAAAATGATCTAACTTATAGAGATTGGCTAGAAAATAAGGTAAAAGAGTATGTAGAGAATAATTAATTCCACAACTTGATTGGGTTTTTAGCAGGTTTAAAAGGATTCAGGTGAGGTTCACACCTTGAAGGGAAAGCATAGCTGAAAGCACAATATAAGGAGGATTAACAATGGAATTCAAGAAGACCAGGATTAAGCAAGTTTTGACT
>JBDNGI010000394.1:0-5217 GCA_041689345.1 Halanaerobiales bacterium | reverse complement strand
TTATTATCTATACGATAAATACAGGTGTAAATTTATTTTTAGTAATGATGTCTATACTTACTCTGCTAATGGCGCCTTTATTACCATTATTAATATCCTCTGTAGTTATATTACCTTTTGGTAATATTTTCAGCCGTAGTAGTAGGAGAAAGACTTTAATCCTAATATTTAATGTCTTTATATTAATTTCAATAATAGCTTTTCAGTTATTTTTTGGTAGATATATGGAGGATCCAGCGAAAATACAGGAGATTATAATGGATGGTCATCTTCTAGAACTATTGGGAAGTAGCTTTCCTCCTAGTATTTGGTTAACCAGAATGTTTATGGGCTCATTTGTAGATGCTATTTTATTTATTGGATTAAATATAGTATTATTCTTTTTACTGAGGGCATTGGCAAGATTGTTTTTCCGGAAATCGATTCATTCCTTTGCACAAGAGGGCAGTATAAGGGTAGGTGATATATATTATAAAAAGAGAAGCCAAGCTTTGCAGCTTATTAAAAGAAATATATTAGTAATATTGAAAGAACCAATGTTTCTTTTGAATACTGGATTATCTTTAATTGCACCTTTATTTGTCTTTGTAATGATGTTATTTACAGGAGAGTTTTCTATGGATATATTGGATTCTGCCCAGTTAGAGCCCTATATACTGCTAATTCTAAGTGCTATTTTAATTTCTCCAGCTGTAATAGGTAATATTTCAGCTACCGCCATTACAAGAGAGGGACAGTCATTTTGGGAAACTAGGGTTTTACCTATTAGCGCTGTTGATAATATAAAATATAGAATGATAACAACAGTAATTTTAAATTTATCTGCTTCTTTATTATTGTTGTTGATTTCAATATTTATTCTTCCTATAACCTTGAAAATGCTGATGCTGGCTGGTCTATTTTGTATTACTGGAACACTATTTTTAGCTACAATAGATATAGTAATAAATATCTATAGGCCTTTATTAAATTGGACCAATCCTACGGCAGCAGTTAAGAATAATTTGAATGTAATATATTCTATGCTGATAAGAGTGATAATAGCTGGAGTAGTTTTCTTATTATATAAAGCTATTCCCGGTTTTTTTGTGAACTATGAACTTAGTATATTCTTAGCTAGTTTAGTCTCTATTGGTTTATATTTTATTGTACGTTCATTTGTATATAAACATGGTGCAGATAAATTTAACAGTATATCGATATAACATATCAATTGAGGTTGTAGGTGAAAGCTTATATATAAAATTTGGTTCTTTGGCTGAATGAGTACTATTTATATAGCCCCTAAGAGACTTGGCGTAATTGTTTGAAGATGGTATACTTACTTTAGAGTAAGTTCTAAAATAAACGGTTGGGTATACGTATTGTGAAAAGAGGTAAAGAATGAGAAATATCTTTGTAAATGAACAGGACATATTTAATATAAATAAACTAGTTTTCTTTTTAGCGAAACGAGACATTAAAGAATTAACAGCTAGTGCTTTAAGGAAATTTACAAATAAAAATAAAGTTGATTTGCTTATATTGCTAGGTAACAGTATACCTTATACAGGTGAATTAGCAGCTGAAATTTATGAAAATGGTTTAGCAAATAAGTTAATGATAGTAGGTGGAATTGGTCATTCTACAGATCATTTAAGAGATAATATTATAAATCACCCTAAATATAGTCATTTAATAGTAGAGGATAGAACTGAATCAGAGATTTTACAGGATCTTATTTGTGACTATTTAGGTGAGGAGTTCAATAGGGATATTATATTGGAGAAAAACTCTACTAATTGTGGATCTAATGCTCGAGAAGCTTTAAAAATGTGCGATATACATGAATTGGATCCAGAAATGGTTATGCTAATTCAAGACCCAACGATGCAATTACGTACAAATGCTTCTTTTGAAAAAGAATGGGCTAATAAAAATGTGAAGTTTATTAACTTTGCACCTTTTACCCCTTTAGTAAAAAAAGATAATCGCTCATTTAACTTCATAAATAATAATATTATTGGACTATGGACCCATGAAAGATTCCTATCACTTGTTTTAGGAGAAATACCACGTCTATATGATGATAAACACGGATATGGTCCTCTTGGGAAAGGGTACATAGCACATCTGGATATCCCTGGTGATGTTATGGAGGCCTATAATGCTCTAACTAATAAATTTAAGGATATTCTAAATTTAAGAGTAATATAGCTTTTGAAAATACTTAGTTGGTATTTATAAAAATAATTTTTTAGGCATTTACTTGATTATCAATATAGGTATTAATTTTTTTATAGACTTCCTTAGCTTGATTTGATTCCATACTTTGATAGATTTTATCTAAAAATTGTCTTTCCTTAAGCATAATGAGACTCTCTTTAAAATTTAGATCATAGGCCCACCCCATCTGGATTAATTTGAAATCCTCTACAGTCTTAAGGCTAGAATATTTAACTGGCTTCCCATCTAATACTCGTTGATATATCTCAGCTGTAATACCTGTTTTATCGCTAAGCTCTAGGTTTATCTTATCATTATCTTCTCTACTATGATATCTTTTGGCAAAAATACTCCAGATATCTAGTTTATCAGCATCACGAATGAGTTTAGAAAACAGCAGTGTTTTATCCGTTATTTTTGCTGATATATCTAATTTATTATGATTAAGTATAGCCTGATAAATGATTTCCTGTCTCGTGGGAGTTATTTTTTTCAAAAGTTTATTCTCTTTTAATATCTTTACAGATAGTTGACCATGATCTAACGATTCGCTATCAGAAAAAGTTTTATAGGTCTTATACTGTTCAAATCTACCCAGGTCATGAAAAAGTCCTATAATATCAGCGATTATAATATCTTCATTGGATAGGTCAATATTATTAGCAAGTTTATTAATGTTTTTATATACCCGATAACTATGCTGGTATTTTAAATCTATTTCTTCATTATCCTCTTCATTAATATAAAATTCACGAGTATAATTTTCGAACCATTCTTTAAGTTCATCGAAAAATTTATTATCTAGCATTATTTTTCCTCACTTTATATTTTTTTATTGATTAATTTCATTATCTATGAACAATTACTATTTTATTGATTTTTTGGGGATTATGCAAATTTATTTTAAGTATATAGTAAACTAAAGATAATTTATCTACTGCTGAATACATTTAAAGAATTAAGTCAATAAATTATTATGGAAATATTTACAAAATATTAACACATGCCATCTTTGGTTTGGCTACACCAGAAACTACATACAAAACGCATCCGAATAATGTTAAGGGTTTGGATTTTGTTGATCCAGTAGCAGTTGCTAGAGAAAGTGTGTCAGAACTTGAAGGTAAGGTAGATATAATTATTGCCTTACTCATTTGGGGCTGAGTGAAGCTAGTGAATACACTAGTAGGAAAATAGCTGAAGAAGTAGATGGTATTGACCTATTTGTTGATGGACATAGCCATAATGACCTAGATCAAGGTCTGATGGTTAATAATACATTAATAGTTATGGCAGGTGAATATGATAAAAATCTAGGTAAAGTTATATTGACACTGAAAGATGGCCAGATTGTAAATAAAAGTGCAGAACTTATTAGAAAAGAAGCAGTTAGTGATATTGCTGATGATCAAGAAATAATTGCTTTATTGGCAGAAATAAAAGAAAAAAATGAAGAGATCACTTCAGTAGTAGTAGGAAATAGTTCAGTAGTACTTGATGGTGAAAGAGAGAATGCCAGGAGTAGAGAAACTAATTTAGGTAATCTTATTACTGATGCTATGCTAGAGGCAGTGGAAGCTGACTGTGCTATTACTAATGGTGGTGGTATCAGGGCTTCAATAGCTGTGGGTGAAATTACTAAAGGTGAAGTTATTACAGTATTTACATTTAGGACATTTCTTAGTTGTGAAAGAACTGAGTGGCTCCGCTATTCTTGATGCAATAGAACATGGAATAGCCGCATATCCAGCTAAAGAGGGTAAGTTTCCACAAGTTGGTGGCTTAAACTTTATATTTGATTCAAGCCGACCTGCAGGTGAAAGGGTATTAGAACTAAAAATAGATGGGCAAGCAGTAGACTATAACAGAAAGTATTTGCTGGCCACTAATGACTTTATGGCTGCTGGTGGAGATGGATATACCATGTTCCAGGAATCAGCTATAGTACAGGAGGCTGGAGGTCTCGAAGTTGTAATGGATTATATTAGCGAAAAGGGTGTTGTAAGTCCAAGAGTAGAAGGAAGAATTTTGATGGTAGAAGAGATTGATGACTTTTTTAAATATACCGTTCAAAGCGGTGATACATTATCAGAAATTGCAGCTTTATTTGATGTATCTGTAGATGAAATATCTGAATCTAGTAAATTGCAAGATAGTGATTGGATTATAGTAGGTCAAAAATTATTGATCCCTCAAAATTAAATATATAAAAAATATATTAAAATAAATGTAAAAAAATGTAAAAAATAAAAATGATTTAAAATAGGAACAGATGCATAAGAGCAAGCTAAGATAACGTAAAAGACCTGTTGACTGTTAATTTTCAGCAGGTCTTTTCTTTACTTTATCAGTATTATTAAATGTGTACTTTATTTATGGTATATATGATGATCTATATCACAATACATTAAGTGAAGTATATATATTCTATTTTATTGAATTAACATAGATATATACTGTATCTTTGCTAACATCTTTCTTAACTTCAGTAACTTCAAAGTTTTTTGTTTTATAACTACTACCTTCCAGTCTGATTTTTTCTCCAATACCAGGTAATTCATTTTCATCTGCTAGTTCTGCTATTTTAGGAAACCCCATTTGGTTTAATAGTATTTCTCTAGTCATAGCAAATTCACCTCTTTATTAGTATTTTTATTTTTATAGTATATACTATAAAAATAAAAATATAGCTAATTTTAAGATATTATGCTGGAAATGATAAAGATGTATATGCTAATAGTGATTATTGGTTTTTTTTTAGGACAAAAAGGGGGTATTTTTGTGTTAATTCAATATTGCTTTACAAATTAACGAACTAAAAATATAACTGATAGCAATAATAAAAACATACGTTTGCTTTCGCTTCTCGTTTATGATAAAATGTAATTAAATGGGAGGTGAAAATTGTGCAAAAAGAAATTGTAGATAAAGCATATAGTTTTCGAATTATACCTAATAAAGAGCAGGAAGAAATAATTAATAAAAATATAGGTTGCACCACAGGCACCCCGT
>JBDNGI010000393.1:0-3380 GCA_041689345.1 Halanaerobiales bacterium | reverse complement strand
GCAGACCAGTGGTCAACAGTAATCATCATTATATTAGGTTTATTAGACATTCCTTTCCTCCTTAAGATTTTATTAATTGTTAACATGGAATTAATGGAGCTAGAAGTAGGGTTGATCAGCCTTCCTATATGTAGATGGAGGCATTCCTACTCTGGCATTAAATTGTTTACTAAAATGAGCAAGATCACTATAGCCGAGTAGTTCTGCAATTCTACTGATATCATGATCAGAAGTCCTTAAAAGGGTTTTAGCCGTATCAATTCGAGTTTGCAATAAAAATTCATAAGGGGTAATCCCTCTAATTTTCTTAAATATTCTGGTGAAATGGTCTATAGAATAGGAGAACTGCTTAGCCATCATTTCAACATTCTGAAATTTGGCAGGATTTTTTATTATTTCATTACAGATCCTATTGACATAATGGGAGTACTTTTTCATAAGACCTGAGTATTGCTTTTGCTTGTCCTGATGATGAATTTCAAGTAAGACCATGTTAAACCACTCTTCGGCATGCTGGATGTTTTCTGTTGTATTAATATCAGAGATATCATTCTGGAACTTTAATACACGATTTAGCAAACTCTCAAAGAAACTGATGTCCTTAATCCTGCGATATAATTTTGGGGGATTTTTTGGTTTAATAATGTTACTTTCATTATCAATAAAATCAAAATGTATATAGATAACAATCAGTGGATTATCAGGATCATGTGTACCGATATATTGTTCTTGTTTAAGGTCTAATAGAAAACAATCCCCGGGAAGAAGATTATATTCTTTTTTAGGGGTTTTCATCTGACCATGACCCTGTAATACGTTCCAGAGATCAAAGTCCTGGTTATTATGTTTGCCTGTATCCCACTGCCAGTCAGGGGTACAAAAGATCTTACCTACTCTATTTATTTTTGTATGAAGGTTCTTTTTAGTAAGTATCATATCGGTATTATACAAATTTATGTAGGGAATGTCAATGTTATTCCTATCTTAATTATGTAATAATACAAGTAATGTGAATAAGTTTAGAAGAGAACTGGGGACCTTAGTAATGCTGTTCAGAAAATTTGAAAATAACACAACAGGGGGTTTATAAAATTAAATGTAATCGAGAACAATATCTAGAATTAATGACATTTGGAGAGGTCAATAGACAGATGTTTGTTGAATTGTTTGGTCCATTGATAGGACTGGAAGAAGAGTGGTTAAAGCAAGGGGCCAGCAAAGCTGAAGTTGAGATGATAGCTTTTGATTGGGATTATGTTTCAAAAGTCTCTTGCGGTGGTAATACTGGTCTCAGGGGAGGCCTTGAGCCTGAATTGATTGAAGAAAATGATGAATTTATAATTAAAAATGATGAATTAGGTAGAACCACAAAGATGTTCAAAAAAAATTCCACTATACCATTACCATTAGACTATCCAGTTAAAGAAATGGATGATTGGCTTAAAATTAAGCATATGTATGAGTTTCATGAAGATAGAATTGACTGGAAACAGGTAGAAATGGCAAAGAAAGCCCAGAAAACAGGTTCACTAATACTTGCTTCAATTCCTGGAGGATTTAATATCCCCCGGGTACTGATGGGTGAAGAGATGGCCTGTCTAGCTTATTATCAACAAACAGAACTTTTGGAAGATATATATAAAACTTTAAGTGAAACATCATTTAAGGTGCTAGATAGAATAAGCGAGAAACTGACAATTGATAATCTACATGTCCATGAAGATATGGCTGGGAAATCCGGACCACTGGTTGGTCCCAATATTATAGAGAAATTTATTAAACCATATTATAAAAGAAGCTGGAATCTGTTAAGTGAAAGAGGTACCAGGATATTTAGTCAAGATAGTGATGGTAATATGAATGCTGTTATTGATGTTTTTCTTGATTGTGGTGTAAATTTAATGTATCCAATGGAACCTGCTGCTAATATGGATATAGTCGAAATACGTAAAAAATATGGTAAACGTCTTGCCCTCAAAGGTGGTATAGATAAACATGTATTGAGGGAGAGTAAAGAGGCTATAAGAAAAGAGTTAGAATATAAGATGCAGCCATTAATGCAAGAAGGGGGAACTGTATTTGGTCTTGACCATCGGATTCCTAATGGGACACCATTGGAGAATTACAGGTATTATGTTAAACTTGGTAGGGAACTATTAGGTCTACCCCCATTAAAGGATGGTAGTAGAGGTTGGGACAGGATGGCATTTTAAATTCTTAAGATAGTTATAATAATTTAAAATATGGTGCAAATGATAGTACAGTACCTTTTAATAATATTGTAATATTTTGTTTTGGAATGGAATAAAACGTAATTAATGTTCCGGTAAAAAGTAAGAAAAAAAACGCGGTCAGATCTGCTATACCTCTGAACGCGTTCATGAAAAATTGTACACAACTATCTGTAAGATATTAACATTTCCATAAACCTATTTATTACAATTTCTTTGACATATGATTACTTACCTTTTAGTCCAAACATTTCTTCTTTAAGATCGAGGTAATAGAGGTAATCTTCTTCTTTTACATTAGGTGGACAGCGGTGGTCGCAGAAAGGAATAAAGCCACCTCTTTCTACATATGGCTTTAAGGAATCCATATATTCCTTAATAGCTTGTTTGCCATTACCGAGGACCATTTTGTCTACCCCCCCCATAATTCTTAGTTCTTCACCATATTTATCCAACAGTTCACCAGGGTGTCCGCTACCGTTAACTTCAAAGGGAAACATAGTATTGATCCCGGCTTCTAAAAAGTAGGGAAGTAGTTGAAGGATATTACCATCACAATCTGTATACCAGATATCAATGTCTGCAGCGTGAAGTTTCTTTGAAATTCTTTTATATCTAGGCATGACAACATCCCGAAAGAAATCAGGAGAAACAATTGGGCCAGTTTTAAAGGCTATGTCTTCCCAGCCAGATGCAAAATCAAAGTCAAAGTGTGGTAAAAGTTGATCTAATGAATGTTCTACTAACTGACAGGCGGTTTCTACCATGTCTTCGACCATTTCAGGGTAATCATGGCAGGCATAAGCCAGACCTTCAAATGTAAGCATATCTCTAATTTTACCGATCATTGATCCACAAGAAATACCTAGTGGATAATCTCGCTCAGGGGAGTGTTTTGCTTTTAAAGCCTCAATATCGATTTGTCTTGCTGGGTCATCAATTTGAAATCTCTCCTGTTTGATTTTTTTCCAGTCATCAGGGGTTTTTATAGATGAATCTATAAAATGTGGGATTGTCTCATGATCATCTTTAGGTAATTCTGCCAGTAATCCATCATGGTTTCTTATTATTTTTTTGTTTTCTGTTTCTTTAATAACCTTTTCTTTAAAAAAAGGAGACATCCATAGATTGCCTGAAATAATTTCTATT
>JBDNGI010000392.1:0-2935 GCA_041689345.1 Halanaerobiales bacterium | reverse complement strand
TATTAGGAATTCTAGCTCTACTACAGAAGCCCGTGAATCTCTACAAGAAAAGCTAGAAATCACTGAGGAACAATCAAGGGCAATTTTAGAGATGCAACTACAAAGATTGGTCGGTATGGAAACAGATAAATTATTCGCCGAGACCCAGGAATTAGCTACAGATATAAAGAACTACAGAGAAGTACTTAATAACAATGATAAACTGGATAAGATCTTAAGAAATGAATTAATTGATGTAAAGAAACGCTTTGCTGATAGTCGTAAATCAATAATAATTGATGATGAAGATAAAGCCATTATATCTAAAGAAGATTTAATTAAAGAAAAAGAAGCAGTCGTAACTTTATCATATCGGAATATTATAAAAAGAACTACTTCTGAGGGTAATGCACGTACTGGTAAAAATGATTATATAATTGATGTAGTAGAAGGTAGTAGTCTAGACAACCTACTCTTCTTTACTGAATCTGGTGAAGTCTATTCTCTACCAATTCATAAGATATCAGAACATCATGGGCTTGCAACTGGTGATAATATTAAAAAGTATCTTAAAATACCACTTAAAGAAAAAATCATCAGAATGCTGTGTCTTAATAAAAAAACAAAATCACAATTTATAACTTTTGCTACTAAATTTGGTCACGTTAAAAAAACAAGTGAAAAAGAATATATTACTAACTATACATCAATTAGGGCTATTAATCTCAATGAAGGAGATAATGTAATTGATGTACAAGTTACTGATAATAAACAGGAAATACTTCTTGCTACACAAGAAGGACAGGCTATTAGATTCCAAGAGAATACAGTCAATGATACCGGTAGAAATACTCTTGGAAGTATCGGTATAAAGCTTAAGGATGATGATTATGTAATAAGCATGCATATAATCGATCCATCTGATTATATTATCACTATAGCAGATAGCGCTAGAGGAAAACGTAGTCCTCTTGAAGAATATAAAATACAAAAACGTAATGGTAAAGGTCTAAAAACCTGTGGTTCCAGTATTCATCGAATGTCTGCTGTTATAACAGCAAAAATATATGAATATATATTATTAGTAACAAATAATGAAGGTCTCTTCCCTATCTCAGTTGCTGATATAACAGAAACAGAAAGAGCTGGTAATATGTATCGAATAATAGATTTAGATAAAAATGAAAAGATAACAGCAGTATATAAGCTTCCTGTATATAGTGAGGATGAAGATAAGTAATAAAGCTTGATTAGTAAGTTAATACTCAAGCTGGACTTTGGTAGTACTAATTAAAACTTGGGCACTTAGCCCCAATTATAGAAGTGTAGTTTTTATAAAACTGTGACACAAAATTGACAAAGAAGAGGTGACTACTCAGGAGTAGTCACCTCTTTTATTCTACAAAATATATTTGGATTATAAGTAGATACTGATATATATTATTCCTATCTCAGTATTTATATAAAATATGAATAATACTACTTTGCAAAGACATGATCTCCAATTATAATAGTAGTTTCTCGTTGAGATAGCCACCATAATGTTCTTGCCTTTTTAGGATTGTAAAAAAATAATGCCCCTAAGCTCGGATCTCTCCCATTCAATGCATCTCTAGCTGCTTTAAATGAAGTATCATTTGAAATCAAATTAAATTGCCCATCGTTTACAGCGCTAAATTGATTATCTTGATAGATTACATCTCTAAAATTATTTGGAAATTCGTGAGATTTTACTCTATTCAATACAACCGCACCAACTGCTACTTGACCCTCATAAGGTTCGCCCCTTGCTTCTCCATGAATAATTTTTGCTAATAATTCTACATCTTTATCATGAAAACTATTATCAGGTTTAGGTGGTTCTATTTCATGATAATCTGTAGAACTTTCTTGTGATTGTCCAATTCTTGAAACTAAAATTAATAGCAAGGCAATTCCTAAGCCTTTATAGATATCGTCTCCCCCAGAAGCACTAACAACTGAAGGCTGTATAACTAGAGAAACGGCAGGCATAAAAGCATATACAATCATTAAAAACAGAGTTAAAAAACAACTGTATTTAATAGTATTTTTGGACATTAGCTTTCCTCTTTTCTAATTAGAAAGTAATAGTAATAACAAACCTACACCAGCAATACCATATAAATAGTTTTGCTCATCTCCTTTATCAACCTCTAATTCAGTTACTTGGTTGTTTCTGGACTTTAATTCTGATTTAAGAGTACTTACTTCATCTTGCAAAGACTTTATACGGGTATCATTGATAGAAATACGATTCTTTAAAGCTTCAATAGTTTCGTCAGTTGTCTGTAAATTAAGCTCTCTTAACTCTTCAATTTTTTTCTGGTTTTCTTCTATTAATGATTTTTGTTTATTACTATCTTCTTCGATAGTAGTTAATCGCTCTTCTATTTGTTTTATCCTTATTATGCTGTAAATTATTTGAGATACATCGCTTTCCACATTTCTGATTTTTTCCTTTAAATCTTTGATTTCATCTCTAAGTAATGAAATATCTACATCTTTAATTTCTGTCATGAACTCATCTTGAATAATATTTTTTTGTTCTATAGATTTAATTTGTTCTGCAAAAGCATCTCCCTGAACAGCTAAATCAACCAACTCTTCCTGGAATTCTACAGATAATTTTCGTAATAACTCCATATCTTGAGTTGAGGCCTTGACATTACCACTATCAATTTTTTCTAAAATTTTTGCGACTATCTCAGCCAGTTGGTACCTGGATATTTTATCATTACCTCTAGATGTACCATCTTCATATAATTGGAGTAAGCCTTCATCTACTAATTTCATAACACTTTGATATGCCCAATGATCCTGAGCTACATCTTTGATAGTTGCTGCACTAACAATAGTACTAAAGACAAGAACAAAAGCGATTGTTGTAATAAATAATTTTTGTTTCATTTGTTTTCCTCCTTTTTAATTTAAATCT
>JBDNGI010000391.1:0-1949 GCA_041689345.1 Halanaerobiales bacterium | reverse complement strand
TGCCCTCATCGTCTAGGGGTCCAGGACACCAGGTTTTCATCCTGGCGGCAGGGGTTCGAATCCCCTTGAGGGTACCATTTTTTGAGCTTTGCTCAAAAAAGGAAGTAAGAAGAAATAAGAAGTCAGATGTAGGACTCGAATTATTCTTATCTCTGACATCCGACATCCTACTTCTTTAATATGGAGGGGTGCCCGAGTGGTTAAAGGGAGCAGACTGTAAATCTGCCGGCGATGCCTACGAAGGTTCGAAACCTTCCCCCTCCACCATTTTAAAACACAGATATCTGTGTTTTTTTTTTAAAAATTTAAAAAAAGTATACATTTTATTATTTTACCTTATAGAATATATAATTATTATATTTCGCTTATATAATATAATTAAGATTTTAGTATTAATATTATTCCATTCCATATATCAGTTTTTACACTAGAAATTTTTTCATTATAAGCAGCGAAAAGTTAGACTAATACAATTTTGAAATAGTGTAGTAACAAAACCATCAAGACTACTAGAAGAATAGAAAAAACGATCAAAAAAATGACCGTTTTAGTCTTCTATAGTCTTTTTTATAACCTCACCTTGTTCACCCCAGGGACCTAGTACTCTATTACCCCTTCTCACTTTTATTCCCGCTGCATTTCCAATTTTCATAGATATATTATCAGTATAGGAATATGATTTATCATCACCTGTATTTAATATACCTTCATATACTTTTACATCATCAATATGAATTTGAATCCAACTTTTTTCTGTAACAATTATATCTATATTTTGCAGTTCAGCTTCACTTTTTAAGAGAAGATTATTATTTTCTTCAAATTTTTCAATATTACCCGCTGATTGTTGATTTATTGTTTTTTCATCGGTATCAAGTTCATTGGAATTATTATATGTTTTGCCTAAAGTAATATCTGTCAAGGAATCTTCAAAATCTAAATTTTCTTTATTTATTATATCTGTATTATTATGGATAGTATTATTATCGACAGTACTATTATCACTACTTACATTAACAGAATTATTATTATGAATATTTTCTTCGTCTTGTTGATTTTGAAGATTTATATCATCAGTCACTGTTTTAATATAATCATTATTACTTGGTATTATAGTAAGATTGTTGTTTTTTGAATCATTCAATAGAAATATATTATAAATAAGAAATGCAATTATTACTATAATTACTCCTATAATTATAGAACTAATCAACTTTTTCCTATGTATTAAATTACCAGGCTTTTTATCTAATTCATTATTCTCCTGTGATTTTTCGATTTCCCTTTTCTCTTCAGCTCTCATCATTTCATATTGCTCAAGCAATTCAATATAATCAAGATCAAGAAAATTAGCATAACCCTTAATAAATACCCTTACATAAGCCTCTCCCGGAATAACATCAAATTGATCACTCTCTAATGCCTCAAGATAACGTATTCTAATTTTTATATTCTCCTGTATCTCTCTCAGTTTTAAATTCTTTTCCTCTCTTGCCTTCTTGAATTTTTCACCAATTGTCAATAAATCCCCCCCCCTCCATTTATAACTATATGTTATATGCCTTGTTAGGATATTACTAGGACTCCCACTTCTAAAAACAGTGTTATATTATATTTCTAATCTTTCAACTATATATATATAATTCTATATAAAATATAAAAATCCTTTTTTTGTTCCTTATTGAATAAGTACTATACCACACTCTATAACCCTTTACTATTATCCTTCCTTATCATATGGTTGTCCATCGGCAGCAGGAGGCTTAGCAGAACCTACAATACCAGTTAAAGCTAGAATTGTTAGAACATATGGTAACATTCTTAAAAATTGTCCTGGAATAAATGTTAATCCTAATGTCTGGGCTAGCATTTGTAGTGCCTGAGCAAATCCAAATAATAAAGCAGCAAACATAGCACCATGAGGGGTCCATCTACCAAATATCATTGCC
>JBDNGI010000390.1:0-4237 GCA_041689345.1 Halanaerobiales bacterium | reverse complement strand
TCAATAGCCTCTTTCAAAGACCAACAACCATTAGGGTCTAGTGTAATTCTAGCCTCTGGAAATCGTTCTTTCAAAGCTTTAATAGCTTTCATCTCTTCTTTACCCTCCAAAACACCCCCCTTAAGTTTAAAATCTTTAAATCCGTAGAGTTCTTTAGCTGCTTCTGCTAATTTAACTATAGCTTCTGGGGTCATTGCTTCTTCATGACGTACTTTATACCATTCATTTTCTGCATTTAATTCGCGATAATAGGGAAGGCCTGTTTTATCAGGATCACCTACAAAGAACAGATATCCTAGTATTTTAACTGCATCTCTCTGCTGCCCATCTCCTAACAAAGCGGCAACTGGAACCTCCAGATATTTACCCAATAAATCTAATAAAGCTGCCTCTATTGCTGCCACAACATGAATTGTCGTTCTAAGATCAAATGTCTGTAAACCACGGCCACCAGTATCTCTATCACTAAAGGCTTTATGAACAAGATTCATTATGTTTTTATAGTTTCCGATAGTCTGGCTTATAACATATTCTCTCGATTCTTCTAATGTCTGCCTAATTTTTTCTCCACCAGGTACTTCTCCAATACCATTATTCCCACTACTATCTGTCATTATAACAATGTTTCGAGTAAAATAGGGGCCATGAGCACCACTTAGATTTAACAACATGCTATCTCTTCCTGCAACAGGAATAACTTCCATTTTAACTATTTCAGGTGTTTTGCCCATTTAATATCCTCCTACTTTCTGTTATTGGATTAATGACAATACTATCAGACTCAACACAGATTAAATAATCCCTTTTGAATAATAAAGTAAGATTAATATTAACAATATCAACTAGAAAAATTATAACCATTTAAAAGTACCAATTCCTCTAGCTGTAACAATTGTTTCTAATAAAATCTCCTTATTCTTGCTATCTTTCACCTCACTAAAAATACTAAGTCTACCAGCGTCTCTGGCATTACCTTTCTTTTTAACAATCACTTCTGCCTGAGAAGTAGCCCAGGCAACTGCTTGATCATATTTCTCAAATTCTTTCCTTCCTTCAGTTGAATGACATATATAACCTTCAATACCTGAAATATTATATATTGGCTTAATCTCAATTTCTTCTTTGACAGATATATTACCAGTGATTGCTCCAACAGCATTAGCTACTGCAGCCTTCTCAGGAATTTTACAATTTGTATTTAATACTGCTGCTACATCAGGTAAATAGATATGAATAGGTGCTCCGATTCCCACTAAATTAAAATCTGTTGTGAACTGAGTTGATAAAAATTTCTGTCTTCCTTTAGAGCCAGCAACAGCATCCTCATAGCCCATCATAATTAACTTATAGAAGGAATTCGATAATCCATTATCAATTAAATACTCATCTCTATTGCTAAGCAACATTTTTACAATTTCAAAATATATTTTTTCTTTTATCTGTCTCCTGATTTTAACAGTTAATTGATCTAAACTTATATTAAACTTTTTAGCAATTATCTGGCCGCCAATCTCCGCGGCTTTCGTATTCCATTTTTCAAAATCACCTGTAATATGCATTATATCTGTTGGTGTTAAACAGCTTTCCATAATTATATCATTTTTCCTTAAATTATCTAATCTAATATCAAAAATAGATATACCTAACTTTTCAGCCTATCCTGATATACTTCTAGGACCATTTTTTAAATTTTCAACTATTTTTAGTTCTCTTTTATTAAAATTTGATTCATTCTCAATTTCTTTTAATAAATAAATAAATTCTAAAGGTGCCTTTTTATCTTCTAATAGCTTTTTCAATTCTAGAATAACATCAGGCCACTTATTAGCCAGCCAGGATAATGGAGCAACCCGGTCAGGACCTATTTCTAATTGATCATCACGATTAATCCTGATAGCACTATCACCACCAAGACCAATAGTTTTAAGAGCGATAGACTTGGTACCAGTTATCCATTTGCCAACCTTTATACCCCCATTAACTAGTTCTAAACGTCCCTGTTTAACCAGAGAAAGATCTGTAGTCGTCCCTCCCATATCTACAATCATACAATTATTATCACCAGTTATATTCATTCCTCCAACTACACTTGCAGCTGGACCAGATAACAATGTTTCCAATGGTCTCTCTCTGGCAAAGTCTTCTGACATTAAACTACCATCACCCTTAACAATAACTAATGGAGATGTAATCTTTTTAGCCTGTAAACTTACTTTGATTGCATCCATGAATTTATTTATTATGGGAATAAGCCTCACATTTAATAAAGCAGTTGCTGCACGTTTAAGAAAATTTAAATCTCCAAGAAGTTCATGGGCACAAACAACCGGCTTTCCTGTCCATTTAAATATCAATTGCTTGGCCTTCTTTTCAAATTCAGGATTTCGCATCCCCCATAACTGAACTACTGCAAAACCATCTGTATTATCTTGATTTTTTAATACCTGTTCCTTTAATGTTAACCAATCAGGTTCACTGATAACCTCACCTTTATGATCATGACCGCCTTCGATAAAAATTATCTCCCTCTGAGATGGCAGCCCGTATTTTTCCCTTTTCATTTTCACAGTTTCTCGGTCACACCCAATTAAAATTAAAGTCCCTTCTCCCATCTTACCTTCTACTGCTGCATTTGTAGCTAGAGTAGTGGAAAGAGAAACAATTTTAACCTCTTCCAATGCCTCAGGAGTTAATTTTCCTAAAACATTATTAATTCCCACCTTAAGATCTTCTTGCACAGTCCTCGCTTTAGCTGACTCTATTATTTCTTCATTCTCAAAATCATAGATTACAGAATCTGTATAAGTACCCCCTGTATCAATACCTAGTCCATATTTCACTATAATCAATCCTTTCTACATTAATTTAAATAATCTAAACTACAACTTATAGATATATATAGTTTTCAACATCTTTTAAATAAATCCTTTCTTTAACCTGCTTTTTTATAAGCACAGATATTTATTAACTTTAAAAAAGCCCCAGTAGATTAAATCAATCTGCCTAGGGCTGATGATACTAAAGTTCCCAAATCCCAGGGAAGGTTTAAATATCTTCTAGAGTTTTTAAACTATATTGTTTTATCTCATAGTCCTACCTAAATCCTATATTTTCTCATTGCCGGCATAATCTGTTCCACCATGTAATTGAGGGTAATAACTAGCTCGATGAAACTTAGGGGGCTCTTCAAATTCTAATTCCAAAACTGTAATACCTGTAATCTTATCTGGAGAGATCTCTGCTAGATTTTTCAAGATAATCCTATGACCTTTTTGTTCGAATTCAAGTAGTGTTCCATCCTTAACTAAGCTAACTGATTTAACAGGTGTTATAAATCCACCCAGACTCATTTGTCTAGCACTGGGCCAGATCCAATTCCAGAGATAGACATTATTTTCTCCATCAAAGGAAGAGCCGCATACACCGTTTGTGTTATTATAAGCTGATTTAGCCTTTTTACCATAGACAGCTTTTCCGTTTTCTTCAAGCCATTTACCTACTGTAGTCAAAGGCTCAACTACTTCTTCAGGTACAGAACCATCTGGCATGGGACCAATATTTAATAAAAGATTTCCAGCACCTGCTGTTGCTGTATTCAGCATTTTAATTATACGTTGTGGATTATAACTATAAGGGGCAGCCTGTTTAGAATCCACATAGCCCCAACTGATGTCATTAAAAGTCATGCAGGCTTCCCAATCTCTTTTCTCAGCTGTAACATGACCTTCTGGAGTACCAAAATCCTCATCCAAACGGCTGCGGTTATTAATAATAATATCAGGTTGAAGCCCCCTGACCATTTGATTCATCTCCAGTGAATTCCAGCCTTCCCAGGATTCCATTGGTGCAGGTACATCATACCATAAGATATCTATTTTGCCATATTGAGTCATAAGTTCTCGATTTAGCCCATGTAGATAGGTAGTAAATCTTTTACGTGCTTCACTATCAAAAGCACATTTCCAACCATCAGGATGATGCCAATCCATTAAGGAAGAATAAAATCCTATTCCCAAATCATATTCCCTACAGGCATCAACAAACTCTTTCACAATATCACGCTTGGGGCCATAATTAACAGAATTATAAGGGTTAATCTTAGAATCCCAAAGACTAAAACCTTCATGATGCCGGGTAGTAAGCACCATGTACTTCATACCAGATTTTTTAGCTAATTGCGCCCATTCTCTTGGTGCACCTGGCTTAGGTTGAAAGCTATCTGCTAATTTTTCATATT
>JBDNGI010000389.1:0-3285 GCA_041689345.1 Halanaerobiales bacterium | reverse complement strand
TCTGGAAGTGATATGATAAGTATCTTATCACCCTCTTTAATTTCAGTACCCCCTCTAGGGATTACTATATCTCCATCACGAATAATTCCACCTAGGACAATACTTAGTGGTAGATCTATATCCTTTAGAGACTTTCCAATTGAAGGAGCACCTTCCTGTATAATAAACTGAGTAATACTTAGTTTCCCATCCTCAAGTGTTATCAAATTACTAATATCTTCAACAGCTACATTCTGTTCAATTAATGAACTTAATAATTGTGTTGTATTAAAGATAGCATCTACACCCAACTTTTTAAATAAGTCTTCATTATCAGGGTTATTTACAAGGGCTGTAGTTCTCTTAATACCAAAATACTCTTTAGCCATTTTGCAGATAAAAAGATTATCATGATCTTTTTGGGTAAGTGAAACCAGTATATCAGTCTGATAAGCACCAGCATCTTCTAAAACTCCAGGATCAGAGGCCTCTCCACATATCACATCAGCACGTAGTTGTCTAGATAATTGAAGTGAATAATCTCGATCCTTATTAATTATATTTACAAAATGACCTTTAGACATCAAGTTTTTAGCAAGGTGATAAATCAGTTTTCCACCACCAATTAACATTATTTGCATTTATAGCTCATCCCCTTCTACCCTGGCTGCAAACTCATCAACTAGTAACGATAAGGGCGATAAGGTCGTGACAGCTGGGTCTTTCTCAAATAATTTTACCTTTTCAGGGTCAATGACTCTAACCAATACTTCAGGCACCCTAAAAGTAAAACGTGCAAGTTGTGTTACCATATAATTGACTTTATCACTACCAGTTATAATAACTACTTTATCTGCCTGCTCAATCTTAGCGTTTTTAAGTACTTCCTTTTCAAATGCATCGCCCTCTACTTTGAAACCAGAAAAAGTTATAGGCAGTTTTGCAAACTGCTCTGCATCTTTATCAATTATTACAACATCATGCCCCTTTTCTGATAACATACCGGCTAATTTTGAACCTGCTCTTCCACAGCCAATTACGACAACATACATTACTCTTCATCTCCAAGATCCATATCATTTATATCAGGTTGGTTTGTCATCTCACTAGCCCTTTGTAAATTATCGGTAGCAGGACGGTATGATGGATCTAGCGCTAATGCTGCCCTGTACATTTTCATTGCTTTGGCTTGCTGATTTTTAAGTTCATAGATTATTCCCATTAGATTGAAGGGTTCAGGTTTTTCAGAATCAGTAGAGGTTGCCTTTTTTAATAGTTCTATAGCTTCACTAAAATTCTTTTTATTAATTTCGCCCTTAGCTAGGTTTAAGATGTCTTCAAAACTATTTGCTTCCTTCTCGTTATTTTCCAGTTTATAACGTTCAAAGACATTGTCTACTACTCCGAGAATTTCCTGTGGTTTAAATGGTTTCCTTAAAAAATCTACCGCACCTAATTTCATTGTATCTACAGCTGTTTCAACATTTCCATAACCAGTTATCATTACAACCCTGGTCTGATATTTTATTTCATTTACTTTCTTTAAAAACTCTAACCCATCCATACCCGGCATTTTCATATCAAGTAGAATGACAGGATACTCATTTTCTTTTATCTTCTTTAGACCATCTTCTCCGTTTAAGGCAGTCTCAACCTGATAGCCGGCATTAGATAAAGCCTTTTCAAGTGTTAACCTAATATTCTTCTCATCATCAACAACCAATATCCTTTTATTCATTTGTAGTTCCCCCTTTAATATTTTTCTCAACTATAGCTAATAATTCTTCCTGTTTAATTGGTTTAACAAGGTAATCACTAGCTCCTAATGATCTGGCCCGTTCTAAGTCTTTCTCTTCTGATTTTGCAGAAATAAATACCACTGGTATTTCACTTGTTACAGGGTCATCCTTTAACGCCTCTATTACAAGAAAGCCATTCATCTTTGGCATCAAAATATCTAATAAAATTAAATCTGGGTCCTCAGTCTGAGCTAATTCAAGGGCAGACAGACCATCACGTGCAATAATAACATCATAACCAGCCTTCTCCAGACTCATTTTTAACACTAAGACTATATTTTTCGCATCATCTGCAAGCAGGATTTTCATTGTTACTTACCTCCCCACTATTATTCTATATATATAAACTAATCAACATAACAACCTTTATATTTTTACACTCAACCTATATAAAGTCAGAGAAATTTACTTTTCAGACAAATGACGGTATCGAGGAAGGGTAAAAATAAACTTAGATCCTTTTCCTTCTTCACTCTCAACCCATATTCTACCATTATGTGCTTCTATTATCTCTTTAGAAATTGCCAATCCTAGGCCAGTTCCACTATTCTCATCTTCATTATTACTTGCCCTGACAAACTTATCAAAAATCTTATTACAATACTCCTCTGGAATTCCAACACCTGTATCCTCAACATAAATATTAAGATGTCTACCCTCTAAAGAAGAACCTATTTCAATAGTTCCATCTTTCGGTGTATATCTCAAGGCATTTCCTATTAAGTTCGAAATCACCCAGCTTATTTTATTTGAATCAGCCCAGGCATAAGCGTTCTCTGCTACTTCCCCCATCTTTAAATTAACATCCTTCTGTCCTACCTGCTGAGAAAATGGTCGCATAGTTGATTCTATTATCTTTCTCACATCTGCTTTATCAAATTCCATTTTTATTTTACCAGACTCTATCTTAGAGAGGTCTAATAAATCATTGACCAGTTCATTAAGTCTTTCACAGTCTTCAAAAGCAGCCTCCAGTAGTTGATGCTGATCCTCATTGACAGGACCCATATCTTCTTCCAACAACATACTCAGGCCCATATTCATTGATGTTAATGGTGTTCTGAACTCATGAGATACAGTTGAGACAAACTCTGATTTCATTTCATCTACTTTCTTTAGTTTTGTAACATCATCCATCAGGGTAACAGTAAAACGTACTTCTCCATCTTTTCTTACCCTATTGCTTGAAACATTATAATGCAGTTCTTTGTTTTTGCTTGTAATATCTATGGTTTTATTATTGTTTTCCTGCTCATTATCATTTTTTATAAGCTCAAATAACTCTTCATTTTTAATAATTTCAAGCAAATGATAATTATCAACTACCTCTATATTAATCTTAAACAAATCCTTTGCTGCCTCATTCAATAAGACAACCCTATTTTCATCATCTGTTACAATAATAGGACTAGTAATATTATTTACTATTACTTCTGATTTTTCTTTCTCTGCAATCAATTTACTAACATTTATTTTCTCATAATCCTGTAAACGATCAATCATCTTA
>JBDNGI010000388.1:0-1849 GCA_041689345.1 Halanaerobiales bacterium | reverse complement strand
CGTGGAGATTAAATGAAGGAGGAGAGAAGATGGATTCTGATTTTAAGTCGATTAAAAGTCCATTACAGATGGCGGGTTTTTATTTAGCCTAGATTGAGACGGCCTTAGCAGCCAGTTTGTGGCCTCTAAGAGGGCAGGAACATTTACTAGGGGTTTTACTTTATGCAGTTGTGGGTATAGCTGTTATTTTTTCCCTGGCTATGGTTTTTATGTTGGTTTATCTTGTACTTAAAAATCCCCGCTGGCTCTTTAACCCTTCAGACTATGATCCAAGTGTACAGAATAAACTCTTTAAACATGATCAAAGTATTAGTGAGGCGTATATTACACAGCTAGAAGCTGCTCCAGTTGAGGTAGGTGATAGAGATGATCTGTGTTAAGTTACAGTATTCGGTTATCTGTCAAGAGGTACAGGAATCAGGATTAGAAAAAATTCTACATGGTTTTAAAATAGGATCTAGCAAGGAATTCTATGTTGTGAACAAATGGATCTGGGATGATCTGGAACGGGCTGAGGATGGTTTTTTTCAAGTGACGGAAATATTAAGAAATAATAAGGTGTTGGCCACATCCAAATCAGATATTTTTAATGTTAAATTGAGCCATACCCATCAAAATTATTTTAAGAATATTTTCTTTGCAGAAGAGGGTAATTATAGGATTCGAGTAGGCCTCTATGATCAACAGTCAGGGTTTGTTAAGACAGGCTCCCTGGAGTATCCAATTTTTGTAAGGTGAGAACGGTGCTGGTAATGTAGTTAATGAAAACTGACTCAAATAGGTATAAAATAATATATAGTTTAAAATACAGGGGGATGACTAGGAGAAATACCGATTTATGAACCGGGTTTGAAAGAGGTTCTGGACAGGAATGTTCAGGCTGGTAGAATTGAATTTACAACTGATGTAGAAAAAGCCAGAGATATCTTAAAAGAGGTTTATCGGGCTCTATATTTAAATGAAGTTCCCTTTGTCTTTACAAATCTGGAAACAGCAGAGATGATCAAATATGCCTCAAATGCCTTTTTGGCTACTAAAATATCATATATAAATGAGCTGTCTATACTCTGTGAAAAAGTAGGGGCAGATATACAGAAGGTAGCTAAAGCCATGGGTATGGATGGACGTATTGGTAATAAGTTCTTACATGCCGGTCCTGGATATGGAGGTAGTTGTTTTCCAAAAGATACTAAAGCCATTGCCAGGATTGCCAGTGAAAATGGTCTTGAGTTAAAAGTAATTAAAGCAGGTATTGAAGCAAATCAAAGACAGAAGCTCTATATGGTTGAAAAGATAGAAAATGCCTTAGGGGATTTACGGGGTAAGAAGATAGGAGTACTGGGTTTGAGCTTTAAACCAGAAACAGATGATATGCGTGATGCTCCTTCTTTGACTATTATTCCCGAGTTAATTGAAAAAGGTGCCAGTATAGCTGCTTTTGATCCTGAGAGTATGGAAGAAGCAGTCTGGCGTCTTAAAGAATATGAAAAAGATATAGTCTACTGTGCCAGTGAATATGGAGTTATGAAAAGTGCAGAGGCAGTTGTGCTGATAACTGAATGGAATCAATTCAGGAGACTGGATCTTGCTAAGGTAAAGGATTTACTTGCTGGTAATTACTTCTTTGATCTGCGAAATGTTTATATTAAAGAAGAGGTAGAAGAGTTAGGTTTGAATTATGTGGGTGTAGGTATAGCTGCGACAAAAGCAAAAGAGGAAATAGAGCAAGTAAGGGAAGATGTGGCTGTTACAAAGTTGGATGAATAATATGTAATAAATGATTTATTGCCAGATGCTCAAAGGTATGATTAAATAAGAGTAAATAATTTAATGAATAGTAGTTGGGGGT
>JBDNGI010000387.1:0-2166 GCA_041689345.1 Halanaerobiales bacterium | reverse complement strand
TCATCAGCTGTATGTCCAGTTCTTTTATCATAGGATTCAACAGCCTTTCTGAGTGCTGTAATGAAATCAGCTAAACTAGCATTAAGATCAACTGATTCAAGAACGCTATTAATAGCCTTTGCAGTACCATCCTTTGCCAGGTTCATTGCAACATTTAATACATCACTTATCTTACTATCTGAACAAAATGCCTCTGCATAAGCAGCTGCTAATACCGCTGCTGCTTCAACAGCATAAGAATGATTATGAGCTATAGCTAATGAGGCTGCCTTCTAATAAGCCCCTTTCGGGTCACCTGCATTTACTGCACCTACTGGCATTATATACATGGCAACACCGCAATTTACACAATTTCCCATACCTGCACTACGAGGATCAGCGTTACAAATAGCTATTTGAAAATATGGTTGTTTTTCAGGCCACCATAAACGTTCTAAAATAGCCATTTCCTTTTGATATTCAGATACCCAAACTTTTACTTCTGCTATTTGGGGAATTAAGTATTCTTCATAATCATATGCATCCATATGATCCAAACAATTATTATATGAGTTGATTAAAGCCTCAGTCATTAAGGTATCATCAGTAATTCTACCATTACCCTTCCAATAATGTGATACTCCATCCCAATCACTTGGAGGAATAAATTCAGTAAAATCCCATTGCTCATAATTCTCTAGTATCTTATCACTAGGCCAACCTTCCACTGGACCTCCCATAGCATCTCCTATTGCTACACCAAATATAGCCCCTCTAAGTTTTTCTACAAAATTTTCCATAAACACTCTCCTCTTTGATTTTTTTATAATATTTAATAATATAAGTCTTAATTTAGCTTTTCTTTTAAATCACTCTACTTCCTTTAATGTCGGCAATGATGGTTGGGCACCATACTTAGAAACAGTAATAGAAGCAACTTTATTTGCGAAAGCCAGAGCATTCTTATAGTTCATGCCCTTAGTTACAGAAACAGCAAAGGCAGCTGTAAAAGAATCCCCTGCTGCAACAGTATCTACTACTTTGCTAGGTTGGACGGGGAGCATAAAGGCCTGATCTTTGTTAACAAAGACTGCCCCATCTTTACCCATGGTTATAATAACGTTTTTTACATCTTTTTTAAGCAATACATCTGCAGCCTTTTTAGCCGAATCAAAATCATTTACGCTAAGACCTGTAAGACTCTCTATCTCTGTCTCATTAGGAGTTATATAGCTTAGCTTAGAAAGCAAATCATCAGATATTATCTTGGCAGGTGCAGGATTTAAAAGTACAGGTACATTATTGCTATATGCCAGATCTGCTACATACTCAACTATTTCTACTGGTATTTCAAACTGCATCACTACAATATCATATTTCCCAATATTTTTTTCTAAAAAAGCTAACTCTTTTTTTGAAATTTCAATGTTTGCTCCAGGTATAACAATAATTTGATTTTGCCCTTCTTCATCTAATATTATATTAGCAAACCCAGTACTACTGCCATTTCTCAGAACATAACTGGTAATAATACCCTCATTGCTTAAATGATCTAATAATTGCTCACCGAAATAATCTTCGCCTAGCTTAGTAATAAAAATCACCTCTGATTCTAGTCTAGCACAAGCCACCGCTTGATTGGCCCCTTTACCCCCAGGTGCTTGAAAAAAAGACTCTCCAATCAATGTTTCACCTGCTCTAGGTGCCTTTTTAGTTTTTACAACTAAATCCATATTAGTGCTACCAACAACAAGTATTTTGGGTTTTTTCATAGTTCATCTCCCACTAAAACTTTAATTATTTGACTTTATGATATCAACTGTTCTTTTAGACATATCAGATATTTTCACTACACCAAATCCGTCTACACCAGACTTCAACGTATCATTTAAAGGGTTTATCCACTTTTCAGGCAATTCATTTGCTCCTAAAATCATTCCGACAATTGATCCTACTGTAGCACCATTACAATCCGTATCCATAGCACCTAATATAGAAAGACTTATAGATTTTTCAAAATCCTTTTGACCATAAATAAGTGCTAGAGTTACTATCATTGCATTAGATATAGTATGACACCAATCATGACTATTTTTTTCATCATATAATTGATGTATTTTATCGATAGCATCTTCCCATTCTATACCATCTTTTTCCCATCGTATAACTTCTTTAACCCTTTCAGTC
>JBDNGI010000386.1:0-4125 GCA_041689345.1 Halanaerobiales bacterium | reverse complement strand
TATAAATATATATTATTACATATCTCTGCTTGATTAAATGGTAAAAACGGAAAAAAATATATATTTTCCGGCAATTTAATGATAAGATATAGATATGTATTTCGATTATTCTAAAACGACTGATCCGATGGCAACTACAAGAATAAGTCTAAAAACTGTCTATAAGTTGGAAGCTGATTCATCTTATGATGTAACAACAAATGAAGATAATAGGGAGGGATTAATTGCATTACGAACAATAGGAGGGAGGGGAAGTTTAAAAATAGATGGATATTCTTCCAAAATAGTTAATCCTGGTACTTTGATTATTTTTGAATACAGTGAGATTAGGAATTATTTTTGTGATAGTGATAAGTGGAATTTTTGGTGGTTTGAGTTTTCAGCTAATTCCAGACATCTCCCCTTAAATACTATCTTAAAAGTTGAGTCTGTAATTGATGAAAGGGATCATGGAGAAAAATGTTTGCGATTACTTCGTTCCAGGGAGATAACAGCTCGCGGTTTTGCATCTGCTATATTTACCAGTTTATTTTACAGTTGGATATTTAGTTATAGGGAAAAAAGGAGTGAGGTTAATATACATCAGGAAGCAGTAGATAAAGTAATACATTATATGCATTCTAATTTAGCTAATAGTTTGATTGTAAAGAATATGGCCCATTTAGTAGGTTTATCTGAACGGCGCTTTCGTCAGGTTTTTAAAGAAATCACGGGGAATTCTCCTAAAAAGTATTATGATAAGATACGGCTAAATATGGCCAAAGAACTCCTTAATAACACCTCAATTTCAGTTAGTGAGATATCATCAAGGTTAGGCTATTCCAGTCTTTTTCATTTCAGTAAAGTTTTTAAAAAACAACAGGGAATACCACCTAGCTATTATAGGAAAAGATTAGGTTAAATTTAAAAAAGTCACTCTCGGCAACCTAGAAGGCATTTAAGGTGGTGTAAACAAATTAGTGAATATGATATTATATAAATAAGTTGTTAAACTATTAATGGTTCAAATTGAGTAATCTATTGTTAAGTAAGTATTACTAGATATATCTTCGAACCATTAATTTTGATCTCTTTGTAAAATAGAAAGGGGGATGAAAATCAAGGAAAATATTGCATTACAAATTTATGGTAAAATTAAATGTCCACCTGAATGGAATGTAAAAGAAAAGGGAACTATCTATAACAGATTTTATTATATATATGGTGGAGATGCTATTTATGAAACTGAAAACAAAAGAATTTCTTTGAAAAAAGATTATATATACTTTTTTCCAATACATAGGAGCTATCATATTAGTCATAATAACAAAAATCCTTTAGAGTGTATGTATTTTCATATGTGCCATTTCCCGCCAGTACTGGATGATCTAAAAGAATATTATGTTAATGATGATTCAAGTATATTTTATCTCTTAAAATCACTGGAGACAGTTATTGATAATCAAAATAATACAAATATAATATTAAGTATATTTAAAATTTTGTTTAATCTACTTGATGAAGAACTACATTTTTCATATGCAAATGATCAGCGGATTGAAAATGTGTTAAGACATATTCATAATAATTATTATGAAAACATCGAAAATGGATTTTTGGCAGATTTAATCCATTTAAATAAACATTATTTTATAAGGCTTTTTAAAGAGAATCTTGGTATCACTCCCCAGAAATACTTATCTAATTTTCGTTTAAATAAAGCAGCATATTTACTATCTGAAGGAAAAAATGTAAAAAATGTAGCTAGACTTGTAGGATTTGAAAGTGAAAAGGCCTTTAGTCGGGCTTTTAAACGTAATAAAGGAAAACCACCGTCCTTATATAAAGAAAACAATTTTCTGCAACCCTAAAAATTATCTAAGGACATTTAGTCTGACTTTTTTACAGAACAGTCTTTACAGATTAGATAAAAAGTAGTGATTATTGAGTTCTATTAGTATTGAAATACCTAGATCAAAAATTAATACATGGAGGGGATAATTATGTTAGTGAGTAGAAAAGATCGTGATATTTTAAGGGATCTGGGTGAGCAAATTGCAGAAATAGCTTCCAGGTCTGAGCAGCAGGAAACAATTGATAAATGGAAGAAATTAAACAGTCTTAAACCAGCCCGCCCGATGGTAAGGATAGACCAGATACCTTGGCATGAAATGAATGTAAATGATGAGTTAACATTGAAAACAGAAGATGAATTCTGCAGATCCATTGAAACAGGTCTTCGTCGGACATTATATTGCTGGAGGCATATGCCAGTTGATATGGTGGTAGATAATAATCTGGATATAGGAAAGGGTATTCAGGGTGCCGGTCTGGGAATAAAAGCAGTTGATGATAGAGCAGTTACTGATCCTGAAAATAGTGTTGTTGGTCATCATTATATTGACCAGTTAAAAACAGAAGATGATTTAGCAAAAATCAAGATGCCGGAGATAAGTCTTGATAAAAAAGCTACTAAAATAAAAGAAGAAAAGGCTAGAGAGATATTTGATGGTATATTAAATGTCCGGGTGCAGGGACTAATTCCTAACTTTGCTATCTGGGATAGAATAGTAGAATGGCATGGAGTTCACCAATCGATTATTGATCTCATAGATAGACCAGAATTTATTCATAAATTACTTTCCCGTGTTACCAAGGGATATATTTCAATGCTTGAACAGCTTGAAGAAAAGGGTTTACTAGGTTATGGTCAAAAAAACATTCATTGTTCTGGAGCACATACTGATGAGTTGCCTGCGGCGGGCTTTGATCCCGAGCAACCTAGAGCAAAAGACATCTGGACATCTGGAATGGCTCAAATTTTTTCATCAGTATCACCTGCTATGCATAAGGAATTTGAGATAGATTATGCTGTTAAATGGTATGAGAAGTTTGGCCTGGTATATTATGGTTGTTGTGAACCATTAGATGGTAAGATAGATATTGTTAAAGAAATACCTAATCTAAGGAAAATATCAATGAGTCCCTGGGTAGATCTTGAAAGAGGTGCTAAGAATATTGGGGATGAATTTGTCTTCTCAAGAAAACCCAGCCCTGCTTTTCTTGCTGGTAGTAAATGGAATCCAGATCAAGTAGAAAAAGACCTAAGGGAAACTATGCAAATTTGCAAACAATACGACTGCCCACTAGAATTTATTCTTAAAGATATAAGTACTGTAAACCGTCTGCCACAGCGACTCTGGGAATGGGCTAGAATTGCCATGAGGGTGGTTAGGGAATAGATAAGAGGATATATTCTTTCGGGGTCTCAAGGTTTAATGGACGATATCCCATATAATCATGCCGTGGCTATGTTTGAAGCAAATAAAATATAAAAGAAAGTGGGGAGATATAATGAAACTGTGGTATAGAAAGCCGGCAGAAGACTGGAATAAGGCTTTACCGATTGGCAATGGGCGTCTTGGAGGGATGATCTATGCTGGTATTGGTAAGGAACATATCCAACTAAATGAGGATAGTGTCTGGTATGGTGGCCCTCGTGATCGTAATAATCCAGATACTATTAAACACCTTGATGAGATTAGATAGTTAATATTTGCTGGTAAGATTTCTCAAGCCGAAGAACTGGCAGCTTTAGCTATGTCAGGAATCCCTGAAAATCAACGGCATTATGAACCATTTGTAGATTTGGAGATAAAAACAGGACATGATGATAAAGATGTTGAAAGCTATAAACGGGAACTAGATATAGAAAAGGCTATTGCTAGAACCGAATATCAGATTAATGGTATTAATTATAAACGGGAATATTTTGCTTCAGCAGTTGATCAGGTAATCTTAGTAAAATTTACTGCTGATCAACAGGGAAAGATTAATACTAAAGCTCGTTTGCGTAGACTTGGTGCTACCGATAAAATCGAGCAATATAGTCACTATCTTGATGAGGTTTATACAGTAGAAAATAATACTGTTATCTGCAATGGTGGTAGTGGTGGTTGTAATCAACAATCTGGTACTAATTTTTATGGAGGTTTAAAGGTCAAAACAAAAGGAGGTATCATACAGGTTATTGGAGAAACTATTATCATAGAGGATGCAGATGAAGCAATTTTCATAGTAGGAGCAGCTACCAATTATTATCATGATAATCCAGAAAGTATTTTGAAATATCAACTGGAGAGTGTT
>JBDNGI010000385.1:0-5571 GCA_041689345.1 Halanaerobiales bacterium | reverse complement strand
ATCTACAGCACCTGTATTACCTGCAGATATAAAGGCATCTGCTTGTTTATCTTTTACTAAATCCATACCTTTAACTATGGATGAGTCTTTTTTTTGACGAATTGCTTTTGTTGGTGATTCATTCATTCTTATTATTTCTTCAGCATTAACGATCTCTATTTGAGCACTATTATAATTATCTCCTAATTCTTCATTTATATCATTTGCACGCCCTACTAATACTATTTTTATATCTTTATATAGATTACAGGCTTCCAAAGCTCCCTTAATTATCTTTTTAGGTGCATGATCTCCACCCATCGCATCAAGAACAATCTTCATCAATCTACCTCCTTTTTAGCAAACATTATAAAATCCCCACTAAAAACAAGTTTATCACTTTTATATGCCATAACATTAATATTATACTTATATTTTTCTTTTTTCTTTACCTCTGCTCTAGCACGAATTTCATCATCAATATGTACAGTTTTATGAAAATCAAGTACTACTTTTCCTGTTAAGACATTTTTTGCATCAATAACCGAAACTGCAAGGGAATTTGCCTGGGCAAAAAGATAATGCCCTCTAATAATGTGACTTCGTTGTAAAGCCATTTCCTGAGTTGTAATCATTATTGATTCTGCATAATCATCAAGTTCAAGTGAAATCAGATTACCTATTACCTCTCCTCCACTTACAGATTTCAGGCGTGCGTAAGCCGAAGCAGCCGATTTTGTTCTTTCCCTAACTTCAGGGATACCCATTTCAAGCCGGTCTAATCTTATTGTTTGTACACTGACATTAAAACGAGAAGCTAACTCTTTATCAGTTAATAAAGGGTTATTATCTAGTATTTCAGTAAGTTGTCCCTGTCTTTCTTTTTTTGTAATTTTCATTTTTATCATCACCTATTAGTACCTGGTATTAATACCACCTACTATTATAATTGATTTATTAATCAAATGCAAGTAAAAAGAAGTTCTCTTAACGGTGTTACTAAGACTATTTATAATAAAACAAAATGACCCTGTATGTACAGGGTCATTTATATAAAGAATATTTTTATTTTGCAACAACCTCTTCACCTTTATAATGACCGCAAGCAGGACATACCCTATGTGGTAATATTTTCTCATGACACTGAGAACATTCAGCCAAATTAGGAGTATTTAATTTCCAATGAGTGCGTCTTTTACGCTTACGAGATTTAGATGTTTTTCTTTTTGGTACAGCCATAATGTAACACCTCCTTATTCTTCATTATCATCTGATTTATAAAATTCTTTTAACTTGGCAAGTCGCGGATCAACCATCTCAGTGTCACAATCACAGTCGTTTTCATTGAGATCTTGACCACAAACTGTACATAAACCCTTGCATTCTGTTGAACATAGATGCTTCATAGGTAAAGATAGAAGTATATTTTCCATAAGAATCTCAGACAAATTGACTTGTTTAAGATTTACTATATCATCCTTATCTATTACTTCATCTACTTTAAATTTGATCTTATATTCAAATTTATCTAGACAGCGACTGCATATAAGAATTAGATTGCCTGAGAAATCACCAGATAATATAAAAGAATCGTTTGTATTATAGATATTTAATTCTATATCAAATAAATAAGGTGTCTCAATTTCTTGATTATGATATTTAATACTGGGCAAATCTATTTTCTTTTTTACACTTTTAGAACTACCTATTTCCTTTAAATTACTTAAATCAAGATTCACTGTATATTTTCACCTCACAAAGGACCATATTTAATTATAATGGAAAGTAACTTACCTTGTCAAGAAAAAATTTTCTATAATATTGCTACAGTTTCACGGGCTATCATTAATTCTTCATTTGTAGGTATTACCAAGACCTTAATACTGGAGTCACTTGTAGATATTTCAATCTCTTGTTTACGTACTTTATTTGCCTCTTTATTTAGCTTTACATTAAGAAATCCTAAACTATCCACTATGCTCTTTCTTAAATCCTGCTGATTTTCACCTATACCTGCGGTAAATACGATAGCATCTACACCCGCCATAGCAGTCATATATGCACCAATATACTTAGTAACTCTATAGTCGAACATTTCAACCGCAGCCTGAGCTTGTTTATTACCATTCTGAGCAGCAGTCTCTACATCTCTAGAATCACTACTTACTCCAGAAACACCGTAAAGTCCACTTTTTTTATTCATAATATTATCAACTTCCTGTATTGACAGATTCTCTTTTTCCATTAAAAAAGGAATAATAGCAGGATCAATATCACCACAACGAGTCCCCATTACTAAACCTTCTAATGGAGTTAAGCCCATACTGGTATCTACTGACTTACCGCCGTCAACAGCGGCAATACTTGCTCCATTACCTAGATGGCAGGTGATTATTTTTAAGTCATCTATTGGCTTATTTAACATAGAGGCTGCTCTTTGGGCAACATATTTATGGGAAGTACCATGAAATCCATAACGCCTAATACCATATTTTTTATAATAGTTATATGGTAATGCATATAAGTAAGCTTTACGAGGCATCGTCTGATGAAAAGCTGTATCAAAAACAGCTACCTGTGGTTTACCTGGTAATAAATTTTCACAAACTTTTATTCCTGTTAAATTAGCCGGATTATGTAATGGTGCCAATTCAGATACCTCTTCAATTTCATGTATAACTTCTTTATCAATTAAAGTAGACTGAGCAAATTTTTCTCCACCATGAACGACTCTATGTCCGACAGCATTTATTTCATCCATATTACTTAATACTCCATTTTCTTTGTCAAGCAAAACATCTATTACCATTTTAATTCCAGTAGCATGATCGGGTATATCTTTTTCAATTACAATTTCGTTACCATCATGAGTTTCCTGTTCCAGCACAGAGTCTGCAATACCAATTCTTTCTACTAGACCCTTAGCTAAAACTGTTTCATCTTTCATATCAAATAATTGATATTTAAGTGAAGAACTTCCGCTATTTAAAACAAGTACTTTCATATACTTTCATCTCCTTAATTACAATTTAAAAGCCTTAATACTTTCATATAACTATCATTGATGAATATATTAATTTGATTGAACAGATGTGATTGCTACAATATTAATAATATCTTCTACTGAGCAACCCCGTGATAAGTCATTTACAGGTTTAGCAATACCTTGTAAAATAGGCCCAAGTGCAGTCGCCTTTGCTAAGCGCTGAGTTAACTTATAGCCAATATTTCCTGACTGTAAATCCGGAAAGACCAATACATTAGCTTTTCCTGCAACATTGCTATTAGGGCTTTTACTATCAGCAACTGATTGTACTATTGCAGCATCTAACTGCAGCTCACCATCAATTTTTAAATCAGGAGCCTGTTTTTTGGCAATTTCAGTAGCCCTAACAACTTTATCTACTGATTCATGGCTTGCGCTGCCTTTTGTTGAAAAAGATAGCATAGCTACTACTGGGTCCAAATCCAATAGACATGTAGCTGTTTGTGCAGACGTAATAGCTATCTCCGCTAACTGTTTATCATTAGGATTGGGATTCACACCACAATCAGCAAAAACAAAAGTACCTTTACTACTATATTCACAATCAGGTACCTGCATTATAAAAGCCCCAGATACCACTGATACACCAGGTTTTGTTTTAATAATCTGGAATGAGGGTCTTAAGACATCACCAGTAGCATTTATAGAGCCAGCAACCATACCTGCAACCCTATCAGTATGTACTAACATAGTGCCAAAATAAAGGGGGTCAATTACTATACTTCTAGCTTCTTCTTTTGTTACCCCTTTATGTTTTCGTAATTCGTAGAAAACATCAGTAAATTCATCCAAGAAATCAGAATTACCAGGATTAATTAATACTGCACCTTCAACACTTATACCTACACTATTGGCTATACTCTTAATCTCTTCTTCTTTGCCAAGTATATATAAGTTTGCTATTCCCTCTTCAAGAATTGACGCTGCAGCCTTAATTACTCGAGGTTCATTGCCTTCAGGTAAGACAATTGTCTTTTTGTTCTCACTTGCCCTTTTTTTGAAACTTGTAAGTAAATCCATCCATCAACACACCCTCTTCTTATTGGTAAATTGTATATTTACTATATTTTTGATATCATTATTATAATACTACAACATATAAAATTATCCTTTATTTATTATTAAAGAAACATTTTAAAACTTGTGGTGCTACCTTAATATTTAAAAATTAGTGTGCTTTAGAGCAGCCTCAACTATGTATTTAAAATTAAAGAGTGGAGTGCTACTGATATTTAAGTGGATTAAAAATTCATCTGAATCAACTCTTCTGTATTGCACAGTATATAATATTAGCACAAAAGCTAATTTGAAGCAACACTATATATTGAATTATTATTATATTTAAGAAAAAAATTCAAAAGGAGTAGTAAAACATGAATATATTAGGTATTATAACCGAATACAATCCGTTTCATTATGGACATGTATACCATATAGAAAAATCAAAGGAAATTAATAACAGCGATACTGTTATTTGTATAATGAATGGGAATTTTGTTCAACGAGGTGAAGCTGCTTTAATAGATAAATGGACAAGAACAAAAATGGCCTTAGCTAGTGGAGTTGATATGGTTATTGAATTACCATTAGTATATGGTATTCGAAGTGCCGAATTTTTTTCTTATGGAGCAGTTTCCTTATTGGAAAGAAGCGGCATAGTAGATAATCTTGTTTTCGGGAGTGAATCTGGTGATATAATACCGTTAGAGGAGACAGCTAATATATTAGCTAATGAAAATAGCTATTTCAAAACACGACTACAAAAACATTTTATTAAAGGTTTGTCCTTTCCTAAGGCCCGACAATATGCTATAAAAGAATATTTATCAGTAAACCCTAATCAAACGACTTGCGAAATCAGCAGTCTTCTAGATGTCATAGCTGAGCCCAATAATATATTAGGAATCGAGTACTTAAAAGCCTTAAAAAAATTAAAATCAAATATTAAACCCTTTACTATTAAACGCAGGGGAAGTTCTTATCACAGCAAAAATATCAATAATCAAATTGCCAGTGCTACAGCTATTAGAGAAAAGATTTACCTGGAAGGACTAGATTCAGTCCGTAAAAATATCCCTGAAAAAACCTATTACTTCTTAAAAAAAGAAATATATCAAAACAAAACACCCATTGATTTAACTCTTCTAGGTATGATGATGCTCTTTAGTATTAGAAAACATAATACTGTTGAATTAAAGGGGTTCTCTGAGCTGGATAATGGTCTAGAAAATAGAATATATAATGAAGCTCATAATTCTGCTAATATAGATGATTTAATCAATAAGATAAAGACAAAAGCCTTCACTAGGACTAGGATTCAAAGGAATTTATTACATATATTTTTTGGTATAAAGGAAAAAGATTTTAATATTATAGACGAAAAAGAACCAGGATATATCAGAATCTTAGGTATTAAAAAAGAAAGAGAAGATCTCCTATCAAAAATTAATAGAAGATCGTCATCTGAAGTAATTATTAATCCTGCAAAATATCTAAAAGAAATAAATCTAGAAAGTAATAATCCATTAATAAAATCCCTAAGTTTT
>JBDNGI010000384.1:0-7416 GCA_041689345.1 Halanaerobiales bacterium | reverse complement strand
TCAAAACTCCTTTAAAGATTACCTCACTTTAATGTTCCATCTTGATTATATTTTTCTTGAAAGATCTTATTGATATTATTAGAACTTATTTCAATATGATCCATTATCAATAATTGGGCTCCCCGGGAATCATGTTCCTCAATCTTGTCTATAATCCCTTGATGTTCATCTATAGTTTCGGAAGGATCTCTCATCAATCCTTTTTGATAACTAAACCTATATATGTTAAACATTTCATTAATGTCTTCAATTAATTGAATATCAGCTATCTCAATCAACCTGGAATGAAACTCCTGATCAGCTTCGATATATTCATTCTTTAATTCAACACACATATCAGTATCAAATTTAGAAAAAATCCCCCTTAACTCTTCTATTTGACTATCAGTAGCTTTATCTGCCACTTCCTTAACCGCTACACCTTCCAAAACTTCTCGCACTTTAAATATCTCAATCATTTCTTCTAGAGTTAACCGTTTTACAAAATAACCTCTGCGTGGTATATATTCAATTAAGCGTTCACTGGTTAATCGCTCCAGAACCTTAATGAGAGGAGTCCTACTAACACCAAGGTCTGCAGCCAGTTGCTCTTGTATTATCTTATCTCCTGGCATTAATTTTTTCTCCCAGACCATATCTTTTATCTGTTTATATAGATATGTATTTAGATTCTCGAAGTTATTTATAACGTTTTCCATATATTCTACCACCCTATCCTTAATAATTTCTTAACTGTTTTTACTAGTATATCACTGTTGTATTTTGTATTCAATATTTTATAGATAAATATTCTACATTCATATAAAAATCCTATAGAGTAAGCTCTTTTGAGAAAGCCGACCTTCAATATTTAAATTCTATACTTTAAATATTGATTTTTTATGAAATATTTTCTTTGTTTTGCTTTATATAATGCAAATCTTGTTGTATAATTATATATAAAGTTAACTATTACGAAAGAAGTGAATAAAAGATGAAAAAAAATTCTTCAAATGATTATTTAGATATTGGTCATACCGTTTCAGACATGTCTTCTTCACCTGTAAAATATGAGATGCACATCCATGATTCTTACGAGTTATATTATTTTCTTCAAGGTGATGTTACCTACTATATAGAAGGCCAGGGATATAAAATAGAAGCAAAAGACTTATTAATAATTAATAATAATGAATTACATAAACCTATTTTCAACTCAAACATTGCCTATGAAAGGATAATTATACATTTTACCCCCTGGTATTTTTCTAGATTTAATACTAATAAATTTAATTTATTAAACTGTTTTGAAGAACGAGAATTAGGACAACACAATAAAATTCCTAAAGATAGTGTTTTAAAATATAAATTAGATAAAGATTATATAAAAATTATAGATTATGTCAATAGCAATACAAAAGAAGCAAATATTATGATCGAAACACTGTTCATTCAACTACTAGTAAAGGTCAATAAGATATTTCAACATCATGAAAATATTCAAACCCAGTCAACAGATTATGATGAAAAGGTCTTGAAAATTATTAACTTCATTAATAATAATTTAGACAAAAAAATAAGTCTTAACTTATTAGAAAAGAATTTTTATTTAAACAAATATTATCTTTCACACCTTTTCAAGGAAAATACAGGATTTTCAGTACAGCAGTATATAAATTATAAAAAGATAATGAAGGCCAAAGAATTATTATCCCAGGATCTATCCTGTAGTGATGTCTGTAATAAATTGAGTTTTGGTGATTATTCTAATTTCTATAAAGCATTCAAAAAGAATGTGGGTTTTTCACCACAAAAATATAAACAAGATAATATTATTTAATAATTATATATAAATATAAAAAAAGACCAGAAACAACAAAATATTCCCGGCCATTTTTATTATGTTTTTTGATAGTATTAAACTTAAATTCCTATTACCTTAGTCAACAACCTTTTTCTAACGCTTCCCAGATACCATTAAAATACGTTGCGCCTAATGACCTATCATAAAGGCCGTAACCAGGTCGACCTGTTTCTCCCCAGATCATACGACCATGGTCAGGTCTTAAGGGCCCATCAAATCCTGCTTCGTGATATGCCTTAAGAATCTCATACATATCTAGAGATCCTGCTGCACTTAAGTGAGCGGACTCTTCAAAACTCTTTTCACCTGTTATCTTAATATTTCTCATATGAGCAAAATAAATTTTACCTTTACCTGCAAAATACCTGACTAATTCCGGTATATCATTATCTGGATCTACACCAAGTGATCCTGTACAAAGAGCCAGACCATTACTTGGACTATCTACTAAATTAATAAATCTTTCCAGGTGATCTTTATTAGTAATAATACGGGGCAGTCCAAAAATAGGCCATGGTGGATCATCAGGATGGATAGCCATTTTAATTTCAGCCTCTTCAGCAGCAGGGATTACCTTTTCCAGGAAATACTTAAGATTATCCCAGAGATCTTCTTCATCAAGTTCATGATACATTTCCATTAATTCTCTTAAACCCTCTTTAGTATAACTAGTATCCCAACCAGGTAGTTCTAATTCACCACTAAGGGGATCCATCTTTTGAACAGTATCCTCTTTATATATTAAGGCATTTGATCCATCAGATAGCTCATAATCCAACTCTGATCTTGTCCAATCAAAAACTGGCATAAAATTATAACATACTACTCCAATTCCAGCTTTACCCAAATTTCTCAGAGTCTGCTGATAATTCGCAATATATTCATCCCTACTATCTAAACCCAGCTTAATATCCTCATGAACAGGTACACTCTCAATTACCGTAAGTTCTAGTCCCTTATCTTCCACTTTTTGTTTTAACTCTTCTATTTTATCTTGCGGCCAGACCTCTCCAACGGGAATATCATAAATTGCTGAAACTATTCCCTGCATTCCTGGTATCTGCCTTATTTTATCCAAAGTTACTGGATCATCATCTCCATACCATCTAAATGTCAATTTCATTCAAAATCACCTCTTTAAATATATTTTGAAAAGCTTTTCAATACTAAACAATTTTCCTTTTAATTAAAATTATCACCTCGCTCTACCTCCACTTTTTTCTATTCTGCCACCTCGTAAAGATCTAACTATAATTGGGAAACTTTTTTATAAAGCTCTATAAACCTGTCATATTTATTACAAAGGTTCTGCTTAAATCTATTATCTTTATCAATTAAAACCGGTGATGGCTCAGGTAAAAATTTTAATTGCTCTAAGTAAGATACTTTTTTAATTTCCTTGATAGCCAGCATTACTGATCCTAGAGCAGTACTCTGTTCATACTCTGGAAGATAATAAAGACCTTCTATTAAATATGATAACAACTCTCTAAAAATAGGTGAAGTCCCAAGCCCCCCTGTTATAATCAAAAAATCCCTTTGCTGATTAATTACTCTTTGAAGATCATCAAATACCATCTTTAAATAAAAAGCAATACTTTCATATAATGATATAATAATATCCTGTCTGCTGTGATTTAATGAAAGCCCATAAAAAAGACCCCGTATTCCTTCGTTATAGCTAGGCCCTCTCTCTCCCATCATTGTTGGAATACAGAATACATCATTTATCTTATAAGGAAAGTTAGCTAAATTTTCTTTAATCATATCTTCTGCATTCTGGTAGTTAAATATTTCTGCCAACCAGTTTAACAATAAACCAGCTCCATTAGTAGCTTCACCTAAAACGTAATAATCGGGATCAAGTATATAATTCCATACCCTGGCCTGTTTATCAAATATTAGTTCTTTACTGATAAATCTCACGGCTGAACTTGAACCTGCAGTAAGAACTATACTATCATCCCTAATAGCTCCACTACCCAAATTAGCCAGGGGACCATCTGTAGAGCCAATAATACCATATAGAGATTTCCCATCTATTTTAAATTCAAATTGATAATTAGTTGAAACTAATTCAGACAAATTATCCCTACTTATACCCAGCTTTTTAAGAATTGAACTATCATAATCATTAAGTAGAGGATTATATATTCCTGAAGTCGAAGCTATAGCACAATCAGCCTTCCACAGTCCACTAAGTCTATAAATAAGATACTCTTTGATAGATACATAGAGCTTAATATCATCAGTTAGATTTTTCTTCATCCAGCTTATTTTAGCCGGCCAGTATGTACTGTGAAGAGGACAGGCGGTATTTTTGTAAAAAAAATCTGTTCCATATAATTCTTTGAGATTACTACATTCCCCTCTTGCTCTTGTATCAGCCCAAATAATCAATGGTGACAAGGCATTCCCCTTATTATCAACACCCATGATACTATGCATAACTGAAGAAAAAGCAAGATATATCTTATCATCCGCAAACTTATTAACTACCTCCTGCAAAAGTCGGTAAGTAGCTTGATATATTTCATTCGGATCTTGTTCTGCTCTTCCTTCAGCTGGAGAATTAGTTTTGTAATAGGCTTGATTTTGATGGATGATCTTTAATCTATCATCTGCAAGAACCAGTCTAACACCATTTGTACCTATATCCAATCCCCCGAAAAGTTCCATCAAAATACACCCCTAAATTATTTTTCTTATTTCTTTAAAAATACATACACTAATATCCAACCGTACTCCTTTTCCTTACCATCTGCCCTAACCCAAAGAAAATTTACCTTTCCGGAAGGAAATTAAGCTGCTAGCATATTACAGCGTAGCTCGTTGTACTAGTACTGACCTCAACTTTGTGTTCTAAATGGAAGCGGGCAGTTAGTAAAGAAAATATTCCCTATACATTGTGAATATCCTGCCATTCAGTATGGAATATTCCCTCTTTATCTCTACGTAGATAGGTATGTGCACCAAAATAATCCCTCTGGGCTTGAATCATATTTGAGGGTAATTCTACAGACATTAAACTATCAAAATAATCCAGAGCTGCAGAAAAAGCTGGTACAGGAATGCCCATTTCTTTGGCACTAACTACAGTCAAACGAAGATTAGCCAGCTTATCTTTAAATTTATTCTTAAACTGTTCCGATAGAATCAGATTAGATAAATAGGGTTTATCTTTATAAATCTCCTGGATAGGTTGCAGTAATTCTGCCCTTATAATACAACCATCTTCCCAAATCCTGGCAACTTCATCTAATGGCAAATTATATTCATATTCAGCAGATGCTCCCCGCAGCAAACTCATACCCTCAGTATATGCAATTATAATGGCAAGATAGAGGGCATCTTCCAATACATTTATAAATTCTTTATCTAGATCCCTAATGCCAGGTTCGGGAAAGGTCTCACTGAATCTAATCCGTTCTTCCTTGTATCCTGAAATATTACGAGCATTAACTGCCGCCGTAATAGTTGGTAAGGAAATACCCAATTCCAGGGCATCTTGGACACTCCATTTTCCTGTCCCCTTCTGTTTAGCTTCATCCAGTATAATATCAATCAATGCTTTTTCAGTATCTGGATCAATTCTATGTAATATTTCTGATGTTATCTCTATCAAATAAGATTTATGGTAAGTGTTCCAATCACTAAAGATATCCCCCATTTCAGCAGGTAATAAATCTAGAGACTTACGCATAATGTCATATATCTCTGCAATCAACTGCATGACCCCATATTCAATTCCATTGTGAACCATCTTTACATAGTGACCTGCAGATTTGGGACCTAAATATGTAACACATGAACCGTGCTTGGTCTGAGCTGCTACATCTCGCAAAATATCAGCCACTTCAGCATAGGCATCTTCATCACCACCCGGCATAATAGACGGGCCGTGTAAAGCACCATACTCTCCTCCACTAATACCTGTCCCTAAGAACCTAATACCATGTTCAGCCAGGACTTCATACCTACGATTTGTATCTGAATAATGAGAATTCCCACCATCAATAACAATATCCCCTTCTTCTAAATATGGAAGGATACTTTCAATTACATAATCCACAGGTTTACCTGCCTTAACCATTAACATTACTTTTCGCGGCTGTTCCAACATTGCTAACAACTCTTTTGGACTAAAAGCAGCCTTAATATCCTTGCCTTCAGCCCTTTCTTCCATAAATTTCTCCGTTGTAGCTGTAGTACGGTTATATACCGCCACACCATAGCCTGATGACTCTATGTTTAATACTATATTTTGCCCCATTACCGCTAACCCGATTACACCAATATCATACTTTTTATCCACAAGATAACCCCCCTATTTTTACTATATTGATCAGTCACCTAATATAAAGAATATAGAAAGTCTTATTTACTACAAATTATTTATTGTTATTTTGTCCAATATCTATATTTGTATTATAATACTATTTTTGCTTACTTTCAAATGATATAGTAGATATCTAGTTTCTCCTTATCTACCAAGAAATGTCAAACGATTCCTAAGTAATATTCTAATTAGCTATTATAACACTCAAAATAATTTATATTTATTTAGTTGAACCCCTTTTAACTAACTTAACATCTAATTGGATATTCTGATATGGACATCTTTTATTCTTAAGCCTCTGCAAAATCATTTCTGCCGCTAAATTACCTATTTTAGCAATAGGTCTATTTATAGTTGTTAATGGTGGATTAGTATATTGGGAAAAGTTAATATCATCAAACCCTACTAAGCCAACTTTACCGGGACAATCTATATCATGATCATTAAATCATTTGCTGCAAAGATACCGCATGATTCCATTTTTTCAAGATCACTTAATATCTTTTTCATAACTCTAATACCAGATTCTTCTGTATATGACCCTTGAATGACCCTATAATTTTCTTTATCAAAATCAGCATCTTCAATAGATTTCAATATCCCGTGTTTCCTGCCTTCTGCTGATGCCAGACCAGCTGGGCCAGAAAGATGAATAATATGTTTATACGCAGATTTAATCAGGTGTTGCCCAGCAATATAACCACCTTGATAATCATTAACTCTTATATAATCAATTTTATCAACTTTTATCTCTCTATCAAGCATAACTATAGGTATTTCATATTTAACTAAACTATCCAGATAGTCTTTATCAAGGGTAGTAGACAGCAAAACAAAACCATCGACTTGTTTTTGCAACATATATTGTATATATTCCTTTTCTTTATCAATATTCCATTTAATATTACCCATTAAAATATGATATCCTTCTGCATTAAGGGTCTCTTCAATGCTCTTAACTAAATAGGCGTGAACCTCTCCACCTAAATCAGAAACAAGATTTAGGTGGAGCTTCTCTTACTTCATACATCCTAAAAAAGCAATGTACTACTAGAGAGATTTACAAGATGTTTGATGTTTAAGTCTCCTCCTGGTAATCTAGGATACCCTTAATCTTGAAGGAGTGCTCACAACTCCATTATCCCTAATCTGATTAATCATTTCAGGAATACATTTATCTTTTAAGTATTTTCTCATTATATTCAAGCTACCATTTACATCAGCATTGATTTGT
>JBDNGI010000383.1:0-4351 GCA_041689345.1 Halanaerobiales bacterium | reverse complement strand
CTATAAAAATCAACAAGATGATCTTCACAAGTGGACAGATACCCTTTAATGCAGAAGGTAAGCTAATTAGTGATGACGTACAGGAACAGACAAGACAATCCCTAAATAATGTAAAAAATATTCTCGAAGAAGCTGGAACTAGTATGGATAATGTTATTAAATGTACCGTCTTCATCAGTAATATGGATGATTTTTCAAAAATCAATGAAGTATACCAAGAATTTTTCAGTGAACCGTATCCGGCCAGAAGTTGTGTAGAGGTAGCCCGTCTTCCTCGTGATGTAAAGGTTGAGATTGAAGCAATCGCTACAATATAGCAAGTACGCAACTCTAGATACATACAAAAAAATAAAACAAATTTTCTAAGTATAACAAATTGGCCTTGGGCTATCTTATTTTTAATGGTAATTTTTGATGTCAAAATTAATCCAAAATATATGAAAGCACATCATTTCCTGGTAGATATTAAAAAATAAGTATAAAAATCAGAGATCATTGATCTCTGATTTTTTTATATTTTAATAAATCCAGCTATAGAAAAATATTCATCCAGGGTTAGTGCATATTTTATATTTCTTTTCTTCATTTGAGCAAAAGATGTGGCATCAACATAAGAGAACTTATGATCTTTATATTTTTTTAATATATCGATAGCGCTTTTTTCAATCTCTTCATCATTTACTATTTTTTTAATTCTAAGAGAATCCTCAACTATTTTTAAAAAATCAAAGGGCAAAGTAGAATTATCATTAATTCTATAGCGCATTAAAGTATATGTCTCGCCGACAACGGAATTTGTAGTAAAAAATATATTATTAGTTTCTAATAAACTATTATAAATAGAACTAATTCTTTCATTATATTTATCCTGTGTATACATTAAAGAAAACCAGGCACTTGTGTCTACATATATTTTTTCATTTATAAGAGTTCTTGCTAGATTATTCATCCTTTGGTCTCCCTTCCCCATATAAATAATAATCATGATTTTTTGCAATGTTTTCTTCTTCACCGTTTACTACCTTATCGCCTTTATTAATTAGTCCAATTAATTTATAAGCCGGGTCATCTTTTAGGGGAAGTTCCTCTTTTAATACCTTATTGACACCTTCTCTTATCAATTCAGCTTTGGAAACACCTAATTTCTCTGAAACAATATTTAACTGACGGTTAGCTTCTGGATCAATATAGAACTGTAATCTATCCTTCTTTTCAGCCATTATAATCACTCCTCTCATGTAATCTAAAGGTTAATTACTAAAACCTCCGCTTATAAAAGTGATGCCACAATCTTCGGTATAAGTGAGACTATGGTTCAAGAGAATAATAACTACATTTAATCAAGTCTTAATTATATGTATACATCATATCATATATAGTTATACATTATAATTGCAAAACATCTCAACTTAAAATACATTTCTAGGCTTACATTGTATTGAAAGATTGAAATATTTACTATTCCAATTATCATCTACACCTAATTTATATAACATAAATATGTTTTAAGATGGATAAAATATTAACTATTATTTTATCTCCTAAAACGAAAGGAATATCAATGAAAACATTTAAACCAAATTACGTAATGGTTAGAAAAAATGCCTTAGACTATCCACTTGGCCAAAAACTATCAGACTACTTCCAATCCCAAAATGATATAGAAGTTCACCAGGTAGCCTCAAGAGGGGGTTTCCCTCTTGATAATAATGTCTGTCCCCAAAAGAAGTTTACGAGAGCAAAACAAACCCTGGTGATATCAGTAAAAACCACCAGTAAATTTCAATCCTGTAAACCTTCAGCTCATTATCAACTACCTCTGGTTACTGGTTGTCCTGCTCACTGCCATTATTGTTACCTCTCTACTAACATGGGTAAAAACCCCTATATTAAAATCTATGTGAATATTGAGGATATATTAAAAAAAGCAAAAAAATATATGGAGGAAAGGGCACCAAAAGTAACTGTTTTTGAAGGATCTGCCACCTCTGATCCCTTACCTGTAGAAAAATATAGTGGGCTTCTTAAGCATTGTATAAAATACTTTGCCAAAGAAAAGCTAGGACGATTTAGATTTGTTACAAAATTTACAGACGTAGATAGTTTACTTGATATAGACCATCAAGGACAGACTGATTTTAGGTTTAGTCTTAATAGTGAATATGCTACAAAAAAATTCGAACCAACTACTCCCCTACCAGATGAAAGAATATCTGCTGCCGGTAAAGTATATCAAGCAGATTATCCACTGGGCTTTTTAATAGCCCCTATCTTTGTATATGACAACTGGAAAAACGAATATGATGACCTGATAAAAAATTTACAGGAGAAATTAGGTAATAAAGGAGAAAACATTTCCTTTGAATTAATAACACATCGCTATACTGAACGAGCCAAAAATATTATAGAAGAAATATATCCAAAAACAAAACTTCCTATGAATAATGAAGCCCGACAATTTAAATACGGCCAATTTGGTTATGGAAAATATGTTTACCCTAAAGAACAAATGCAGGAGATAGAAAAACATATGAGAAAGATTATTAATAAACACCTACCAGATAGTGAAATAAAATATTTTGTATAAAGTGCGTTCTTAGTTTCAGAAGGAGTTTTTTGCACCACAGGCACTCCCTATTTGAACAGACCATACAAGAACTGTTTAAGGTTGCACCACAGATACTACGTATCTAAACAGACTATAAACCTTATTGTCAACCTTAAAATATATTTGGTTGACAATAAGGTTTAATTATAATATAATTATGTAAATTGCGTTCTTAGTAACAATCTTGAGATAAACAAACTATAGGAGGGAAATAATGACTAAACATCTAGATAATGATATAACTAATGTTAGAAATATGAACTTAATCGCAATTTTTGCTGCCCTGACAGCAATAGGAGCATTCATTAGGATTCCACTACCTTATGTCCCAATAACATTACAAACAATTTTTGTTCTGATGGCTGGAATAATTATGGGGAAAAAAATGGCGGGTTTTAGCCAAATCATCTATGTGATATTAGGTTTAATAGGAATACCTATTTTTACTGAAGGTGGGGGTCCTGCATATATACTTAAACCCTCATTTGGTTATTTGTTGGGTTTTATCGCAGCTGCTTATTTAGTAGGGAAATTATTAGAAAACAGAGAATTAAACTACCTGAATACTTTTTTTGCTTCTTGTCTAGGAATCTTAATGATTTATTTTATTGGTGTTCCTTATCTATACATAATTCTAAATTATGTATCAGGAGTAGATCTTAGCTTTTTAGGTACAATAAAAGCAGGAATGATAGTATTCCTGCCTGGTGATATAATAAAAGTTCTATTTGTAACTCTAACAGCACCTCTGATAAAAAAACGCCTGAAAAAATACCTCCCTTAGCGAGTCTCATTTAAAAAGAACAAAGCAATTGTACCAGGGCCAGCGTGAGCTCCAATTGATGCACCAATTGTATTGATAACAAATTTTTCCGTACCGAATTTTTCCTTAATCATATTCTGTAACTTTTGGGCGGTTTCCAGATCATCACCATGGCTTATAGCAACAGTTTGATCAGATAGTTTTACCCCTCTTTCCTCCATGATCTCAACTATACGCTTCAAAACACGTTTTCGGCCTTTTTTCTTTTCCAGTGGAACTAACTTACCATCTTCTATATCAAGTATAGGCTTAATATTCAAAATACCTCCAACAAAAGCTGATGTCTTACTTACTCGTCCACCTCTATAGAGGTATTCAAGATCATCTACTGTAAATATATGTTCCATATGATTACTATAAAAATTAACAGCATCTAATATCTCTTCACGACTTTTCCCCTCCTGGGCCATCTGAGCCGCTTGATATACAACCATACCAAAACCCAGGGATGCACATTTCGTATCAATAATATCTAAATTTATAGCTGGTTTCTCTGATTCATCTGAAAAAACCTGCTTTTTTGCCATCACAGCACCCTGATATGTACCTGATAATTCAGAAGAAAAACCAATATAGATGGCATCAATTTTTTCTTTAAGACATTTACTAAATTCATCTATAAAAGCCCCAATAGGAACCTGAGCTGTTTTATATGTCCTTCCACCACTCATATCATTAAGTAATTTCTCAGGCTTCATCGTCACCCCATCTTCATATACCTCATCATTATAAGTAACTAACAAGGGTAAGACTGTTATATCGTACTCATTTATAATTTCTTGTGGAAGATCAGCTGCACTATCTGTAATAATTTTAATACCCATAGTAACCCCTCTTTCAAATTAATTATCAAAATATACTGTATTTTAAATTTATTACTGATTCTAAATATTATATTCAATATAACTTAGCTATTTCCT
>JBDNGI010000382.1:0-1294 GCA_041689345.1 Halanaerobiales bacterium | reverse complement strand
ATATATCCTCTTGACTTTTTTAATATAATATGTTTTAATATTAATCAATAATTAAATAAATCGATCCTGGTCTAATTCCATAGCCTATGGAAGCGGGGGACCCATTTATGGGGCTAATTCAATTTATTGAAAGGAGACCTTTTACTCCTAGCCCGACAGCTAACCTCGTAGACAATAAAAGGCAGATAACTGAATACCCTAGTTATAGGGTTATAGGTGAATCCAAATCACTTCAGTATATCTGTAGTGATTTTTTTGTTATTATAGTAGTTTTATATAATCTAAGAGATAATATAAATGTTGTAAGTTTATTTATATCTATGGATATTAAGAAATTAAGTAAATCTGATTTGTAACAAACTTATTTTTTGAAACCTATTTATAATATAGGTATATATCTATAACAGGGGTGAGGAGTCATGTTAAATAAATTGAAAAGCTTAAAAGCCAAGATATTTATAGGTTATTTGCTAGTTGCCTTTATTCTTATAATAGTAACCTTTTGGGCTATAACTAATTTTACAAGTTTATCAAATGCTATAAATAATATTATGGTAGAGAATTATAGAAGTATTAAAGCCAGTGAAAGTATGATTGAATCTATAGAACGCCAGGATAGTGCTATTTTAGTTATGATAAATGGACCTACTGAAGAAGGAAGGAAAACTTTTCGGCAGAATGAGCAGGATTTCTATAAATGGCTAGCTCGAGCTGAAGATAATATTACTATTAAAGGTGAAGCCGAAATATTATCTAAGATAAGCTCACAATACTCTAACTACATAAATAGATTTGATGAGTTTTATCATCAACCAGTAGAAAACAAATGGGATTATTATAATGAAGAATTATTGCCTTTATTTGAGAACATTAAACATGAAATACGTAATCTACGGCATCTTAATCAGGATCAAATGGTAAATGCACAGGAGAGGGCTGACAGCAGAGCTGAAGGAGCCATAATATCTACAAGTGTTATTTCATTTGTTGCTATACTACTTGCTATTGGTTTTGGTCTTTATCTATCCAATCAGATAATAAAACCGATAAACAAACTTAAAGGTGCTATTCAAAAAATCGCTGAAAAGAATTTTGAACAGAAAATTGAGGTATATAGTAATGATGAGATTGGTCAGTTAGCAAGTGATTTTAATAAGATGATTGATCGTTTACAGGATTATGAGAAAATAAATGTTAGTAAATTGATTGCAGAGAAAGAAAAATCAGAAGTAATAGTAAATAATATTACTAGTCCTATTATTGTAACAGATGATGAAAATAGGGTTGTCTTATT
>JBDNGI010000381.1:0-4754 GCA_041689345.1 Halanaerobiales bacterium | reverse complement strand
AGAAGATGTCTTCGTAGTAACAATGGGAGGGTTATCAAAGTCACATCGGGTAGCTGGTTTTAGGGCCGGATGGATGATGTTAAGTGGAAAAAAATATAATGCTCAAGGATATATAGAGGGATTAAATATGCTCGCTTCAATGAGGTTGTGTAGTAATGTTCCCTCACAGTATGCTATACAAACATCACTTGGTGGCTATCAGAGTATTAAAGACTTAGTACTACCTGGTGGTAGGCTAAAAGAGCAGCGAGATATTGCACATAAATTATTAACCGATATCCCAGGAATTTCCTGTGTTAAACCAGAGGCAGCACTCTATCTTTTTCCGAAGATTGATGTAGATAAATTTAACATTAAGGATGATGAAAAGTTTATACTTGACTTACTAATCCAGGAGAAAGTCCTGCTAGTACAGGGTACAGGATTTAACTGGCCTGAACCCGATCATTTTAGAGTGGTTTTTCTACCACCTGTAGAAGACCTGGAGGTCGCTATTGTTAGGATAAAGAAATTTTTGGAAACCTATTCTCAGTAATTAGAAAGCCTTATACCACCAGGTATGGGGCTTTTTTAGTCCTAGGATCAGTAATTTATATATAATCCTCAGAAGATTCTGGAAGATAAGAAGACACTTTATTTTTATGAGAATATCTGCTATAATTACAATGTAATCAATAATTATATTTGATTGCAAAAAATACATGTCTTGTATCCCTTAAGGGAACGAGAACAGGAGGTAAAAGAAAATATGAAGAAATTATTAAGTAACACCAGGAGTTTGACTATACTTAGTGTCATGCTTGCTATTACCATTATTCTGGATAGCACTCCATTGGGGGCTATACCACTAGGGAGTATAAGTGCAACTATTACTCATATTCCTACAATTATTACAGGGGTGATTTTAGGTCCCTTAGCAGGATTTATTATGGGGACATTGTTAGGACTGATATCACTCATTCATGCCTTGACAAGGCCGATGACTCCCTTGGACCCGTTGTTTATTAATCCTCTAATCTCTGTTTTGCCGAGGATGTTTATAGGGATTGCATCATATTATGCCTATAGTGGACTTACGAAAGTTATTAAACAGGATTCAATTAGGGAATCAGTCAGTGCTCTTATTGCTGGTATTGCCGGTAGTTTGACAAATACCGCTCTGGTATTTTTAATGCTCTATTTGGTCTATGCTCAGGAGGTTGCTGAAAAGATAGGTGTAGCTTTTAATGTTCTATTTATATCGGTTTTTACAACAAATGCTATCGCAGAGGGCTTAGTGTCAGCATTTATTACAATGGCAATTGTAGTGGCTTATAAAAATTATAGTAAAAAAAGAATATAAATTATTGAAATATAAGTATCTGAAATATTAGTATAAAGGGGTTAGTTTAGATAACTAGCCTCTTTTGTATAGATTGGGGTGTTATATTTCTATGGATAAAATTAAAAAACCATATCAAGAAAAACAGATTATATCTAAAATGGATTTTCCAGTAGATGTATTTACAAATAAAAATAATCCGATGAATGTTCGTTTGCACTGGCATGATAGTATAGAAATTTTATTTGTGCTTAAGGGAAAAACAAATCTACTGGTAAATGATAAAAGTTTTCAGATAAATCAAAATGATTTCATTATTATTAATGAAAATATCATCCATGGAACAGAAGCTTGCCCTAACTTTAATGCGGAAATTATGGTAATTCAATTTTTGCCTAAATTAATTGAACAAAATTTAGTTAATCTTTTTGAAAGCAAATATATAATACCTTTTTTAAAATATAATCCTCAGGGTTATGTGTATGATAACCTTACTGCCGACCAGGAAATATATAAAATAATCTTAAGAATATATCAGGAGTTTAGTCAACGAAATAATGCCTATGAATTATATATTAAGGGATCAATCTTACAAATAATAACCTGTTTAATCAGGAATAGTTTATTAGAAATTGATAATCAAAAGCTAGAAGATAAATTAAAAAGATTAAAACCATTATTGAATTATATTGATAAAAATTATCAAAAGGATATTGATCTAAAAAAGGCATCCCAAATGGTTAATCTGAGTTATTATCACTTTTCTCGCCATTTCAAAAAGGTGATAGGTCAAAGTTTTACTGAATATTTAAATTTTATTAGGGTTTTAGAAGCTAAAAAGCTTTTATTAACTTCAGATCTAAATATATCAGAGATAGCTTATCAAGTTGGATACTCAAATGTAAGCAGTTTTAATCGAGCATTTAAGAAAATAAATGGAATAACCCCTGGAGAATTCGAAAGAGCAAATTTCGTAAAGGATTAAGCAAATATTTTATATACTATATTTTCTTTTTCTATTATACTAAAGATGACTTGATTCAAATACAATAGATGGGGGGATTTATATGTATAAAGCAAAGTTCGAGAACATTTTAAAGGTATTAGAGGGAAAGAAGCCTGATAAACCTACTTTATTTGAATTTTTCTTAAATAATCCATTATATAGAAAATTGGCAGATAAGACTGTACTTAATATGGATGATCAATTATCTAATTATAGAATACATATTAGTGCTTTTGAAAATGCAGGTTATGATTATGTTACCTATCATGGTTCAGAGTTCAATTTTCCCAGTGGAGAAAGGCACAGCGAAGAGTCAATCTCTTTAAATGAAGGTGGATTAATAAGTGATCGGAAAAGTTATGAAGAATATTCCTGGCCAGATCCAGATCAATTTGATTATTCTAGACTAAAAGATATGGAAGACTTACTGCCTGAAGGTATGAAGATAATAGTACATGGGCCAGGTGGAGTCCTAGAAAATGTAATTAGCCTGGTTGGATATGAATCTTTGTGTTATCTTACTATAGATGACCCTGGGTTAGTGAAAGATCTTTTTGATGAAGTAGGTTCTCGTCTAAATAGGTATTATGAGAGATGTTCTAAATATGATACGGTTGGTGCAATGATAGTAAATGATGACTGGGGTTTTAAAAGTCAAACAATGCTTTCAATATCTGATATGAGAAATTATGTATTTCCCTGGCATAAAAAAATCGTAAAGACTATACATAGTGCCGGCAAACCAGCTATTTTGCATTCATGTGGTAATTTAGAGGCAGTGATGGAAGATATTATAGAAGATATGAAATTTGATGCTAAACATTCCTTTGAAGATATAATTATACCAGTAGAAGAGGCTTATGAAAAGTGGGGATCAAGGATTGCTATACTAGGTGGTATAGATCTTGATTTTATATGTAGATCTACACCTGAAAAGGTTAAAGAACGTTCTATAAAAATTCTAGAACAGACAAAGGATAGAGGAGGATATGCTCTAGGTACTGGTAATAGTGTACCTGAATATGTACCTGATGAAAATTACTTTGCGATGATATCTGCTGTAGGCAGATAAATATTATAATTATTTAATTTATTGCAAAAATGTTTTTCACTAAGAGGTCATTTAGTAGCCTGAAAATATCGCTGAAGTTGCAACTAAGATTCAGTTGGAGTAGCAACTCCATCTGAATCCTGTCTTCTTATTTTAAATTGAATTTTTTATTATTTCACTAAGTAACCCTACAATAGCACCTAGCCAACCATAGCTTTCTAGTTTACCAAAATAGCTTCCAGCAAATGAATAGAAGAGATGTTCGATTTCTTTTGGGTCCATATTATCTATTTCTGTAATTGTTATTTCTTTAATATTTATTTTTTCTATAAGTTCAGGTAGTCCCTCTTCCAGGGTGTCCAGTAGCGATGTAAGTACTAGTTCTATTAAATAATCAGCGGTTTTCTTATCTATAATTTCAGGAATCTGCTCAATCAGGCCTATATATACTTCATTTATTAATTTTTTAAGATCTCTTGTAATTATGGGATTTGTTAAGATTGTCTTAAATAATTTGTTTAGCTCTTCATTTAAATAATTAGCATTAATAAGCTGGTTTTCATTACTATTTATTATAATAATTTCTTTTGTGATAGTATATATGAGTTTAGATAATAGATCATTAGTGTCTAGTTGTTTATAAGTTAGTTCTAATGAGTTTTTTATCATATTAGTATCAATGTTTCTTAATAATTTATTTATATCTATATTATAGAGATATTGTTCCAGTAGTTCATTGACAACTTTATAAATATTTTCAACTACATTCCCTTTGTTATTTGAGAGGTTTTCTGCTAGAGTATTTTTTATCAAATTTATCTCTTGGGAAAGTATCTTAATAAGTTTTGAGGGCTTTTCTATTTCAAGGAGTTTAAATAGATCATATAGAGTTATAAATGATAATCCTTCTATTAAATTATCAATATTTTGTACTAAAATTTCTTTACTGGTTTGATTATTCAATAGACCTCTTAGTATAAGTGCTACTTCTTTTTCATCAAATTGCCACTCTCTGATTATATCATCTAATTTCTCTTCCAGAAATAGATTTAAGATCTCCGTTAGGCCTTCTTCAATAAAACTATCTGCAAATTTATCTAATGTATCATCAAAGTCAACTAATTTCTCGGCTGCAGACCAGAACCCCATCTTTTTTTCTGTCTGTGCTATAATAATATCCTTTAACTCACTTTTATTCTCAAGTAGAAGTTGGGGTATTCTATCAAGAATAAGACTTTTATTAGTGTTAATAGTGGTATTAAGCTTTGATCTTATAGTATCGCTTTTTGAGATTGTAATTTTTTCCAGTAAACTATATAGAATATTAGAGAGTAATCCTTTGGATTCCTCAGATAGATCCCCTAAATTTTTATTTT
>JBDNGI010000380.1:0-2954 GCA_041689345.1 Halanaerobiales bacterium | reverse complement strand
TGCTTACTTAGTAGCTCTTCAACCTTCTCAACTTTTTGATCAGGTAATAGTTCAGCATAATAACTATCAAGTCCAAGTTTACTAGCAACCCTATCAGCAACAGCCTTTCGGTCACCAGTCAACATAGTTAACTTTTGCACACCGGCCTCCTTCAAATCTTTAACAGTTTTAACAACATCTTTTTTTAATTCATCACTAATAGTAATATAACCTGCATACTTCTTATCAATTGCCAGATATACAATAGTACCAACTTCGTCAACTTCCTGGCAGTTAATATCCTTCTTAGCCATCAATTTGATATTACCAGCTAAAACCTCTTGACCATCTATCACAGCTTTTATACCATGTCCAGAGATTTCTTGATAATCTTCTATCTTTTCATTATCAATATTTTTTTTATAGGTTTCCACAATAGACTTTGCGATAGGATGGGTAGAATGACTTTCAGCATAAGCTGCCTTGGCCAGAACTTCCTCTTGACTAAACCCATTATATGCTTTCAGTTCATTAACGGCAAATTCTCCTTTAGTCAATGTACCAGTCTTATCAAAAACAATCTGGTTTACATTATTTAAGCCCTCTAAATAGTTACCACCCTTGACCAAAATACCTTGACTAGAAGCCCGACCAATTCCTCCAAAGAAACCCAATGGTATTGAAACTACCAGAGCACAGGGGCAAGAGATGACCAAAAATATCAGAGCACGATATATCCATTCCGAGAAGCTTGCCCCTGGCAAAAATATCGGTGGCAAAACAGCAATAGAAAGAGCAGCATAGACCACTACTGGTGTATAATAGCGGGCAAATTTTGTAATAAACTGCTCTGTTGGTGCCTTTTTACCAGTAGCGTTTTCTACTAATTCAAGGATCCTAGAAACTGTTGATTGGCCATATTCTTTTGTCACTTTTACCGTTAATAAACCATCTTTATTTATCATACCACTCAGGATTTCTTCTCCACTTTCTATCTTGCTGGGAACGGATTCCCCTGTAAGAGCAGAGGTATCTACCATAGAACAGCCTTCCAACACCTCTCCATCAAGTGGTACTTTTTCGCCAGGTTTAATTATTATAATGTCTCCTATTTGAACAGCTTTTGGATCAACCTTTTGAATTTCAACATTCTGTTTTAGATTAGCATAATCAGGTCTAATATCCATTAAATTTATAATAGAACGGCGAGAATGGTCTACAGCTTTATTCTGAAACATCTCACCTATCATGTAAAATAACATAACCGCGACCCCTTCCGGGAATTCTTGAATGGCAAAGGCACCGATAGTTGCTACACTCATTAATAAATTCTCATCAAAAACCTGGCCCCTTTTTATATTTCTAAAAGCGGCCATCAATACCGAACCACCTATCAGTAAATAACTGCTACCATATAACAGCCACTCAGTATAGACAGGAATCTCCGCAAGTTGAGCTCTGACCACTGGTATTTCAAAGAGAACTATCGCCAGAGCAAAAAGAATAACACCAGGCAAGAAGCGCCGTTTTAAATAAGTGTCTCCTTCCTCTTCACTAAGACCATCTTCACTATATTGATCTGAAGTCTGCTCCTCTGCTCCAACGCCATTTTTCACTTCTCTTTCTAGCTTAATCCCATTTTCAATTCGATCTGCTATCTGTTGTATCTCTTCAGTGATATTCTCCATTTTTTTACTATATCCGTAAACTACTATCTTACTTACCGCAAAATTCAGCTCAACTTTTTCTACATAAGCTAGTTCCTGTACAGCCTGTTCAATTCTGACAGCACAATTAAAACAGGTTAATCCATTAAGAACGTATTTAGCCTTATATTTACTTTGTTGTAATGTTGCTTCTGTCACAATCTTCTTCTCCCCTTTACGAATATTATATATGTTCATTTGAATGATTGTTCATATATAGTATATTCGACTTTTCTAATTATGTCAAGCTATATTACCCATGTATGGTATTATCAAATCCTAGTAAAGGGGCTGAGAACTTATATTCCCACCCCCTAGATTGTAAATTTAATTCAATCAGCTAATCTAATCATATTATTTATTATCTTCATAACTAGGTTGAACATCCACCCTACGCAACATATTTGCATTAGTTACAACACTAATAGAACTTGTTGCCATTGTGATCTCAGCTATAACTGGATGTAGTAGTCCCATTATTGCAATTGGAATTGCCACAATATTGTAGAAAAATGCCCAGAAAAGATTCTGTCTTATCTTCCTGAAGGTAGCCCTGGATAGTTTTACAGCGGTTATTACTGCTGATAAGTCTCCGCGAACTAGGGTAATATCTGATGACTCGATAGCTATATCTGTTCCTGTACCAATAGCTATTCCCACATTTGCTTGAGTTAAAGCTGGGGCATCATTAATACCGTCACCAACCATAGCAATTATTCCAAATCTATCCTGTAACTTCATTACTTCATCTACCTTACCATCAGGTAAGACCTCTGCCACAACATGGTCAATACCAACCTGTTTTGCTATCGCCTTAGCTGTCCGTTCATTATCTCCTGTTATCATAGCTGTTTCTAATCCTAATTCTTTTAATTCCCTAATAGCATGGACTGAATCCTCTTTTAGAGCATCTGCTACGGCAACTATTCCTAATAATCTATCTTCTGTTGCTACCAACATAGCTGTCTTGGCTTCTTTCTCCAGACGAATCATCTCATCTTCCAAAACACTGGGATCGATGCCTGCCTCATTCATTAATCTACGACTACCTACCAATACATCTTTACCATCTATTGTAGCTTTAACACCTTTACCGGTCACAGCACCAAAGTCTTTTATCTGCTTTATTTCAAGACCTTTGTCTTCGGCACCGTTAACTATTGATACACCTAAGGGGTGTTCAGAGCCGGATTCAACACTAGCTGCCAACTGTAAGAGTTCTTCCTCACTAGCACCATTAGCTGTTACTAGATCAGTAACCTCAGGTTT
>JBDNGI010000379.1:0-3187 GCA_041689345.1 Halanaerobiales bacterium | reverse complement strand
TCTTCGACAAGTTCTTTAGTTATTTTATGTCCTTCATATGAGTCAAATATTTTACGTGCTTGGTCTATACTCACTTTACAATCTCTGCAATAATATACATATCTTTTTATATCTACAGGGAAATGAATTGTTTTTATAGTTATAGATGCATCATATCTATTTGGACTTAATGTTTTTCCGCATATAGGGCAAGTTATTGTTTTTTTGGTTTCTATTTTAGTATTTTCTGCAATTTTTTTGCCTTCATTTTTAATTTTTTCTAACATTTCACCTGTTATTTTATCAAAGCTTTTTAATCCTTTTCCTTCAAAAAGTTTTTTGATTTCTTTTTGATATTCGTCCAATATCTTATCACCATTATTTTTTTCATGTTATCATACCTCCAATAAATAGATTTCTGATAACATCATATATCAATACTATTTGTATGTTCAGCAAGATTATGTTTGATTATATCACTAATATTAATTTATTCTTCCGTATCCTTTTGTATTCTATAATATTCTTAAAGTCTATTTTTTTATAAATTATGGTGAACTAAATCTAATCTATTTCCACAGAAAAAAATTGCACCCTCTTTCTCATCAAGTCTTGACGCGATTTCATCCCTTTCCTCTTTAAGCCTTGATAATTTATCTGCAAACTCTACCGAGGATTCTTTCTGAAGTAGTATTTCAGCAGAATAGTCAATCCTCCTGATATGTTCTATCTTTTTATCAATAGTATTATAAGTCTTAGCAATCTCTTTTTGCTTACTACTCAGACCGTCTAACCATTCCTGATATACATCAGGAGAAAATACAAAACTTTTTTCCAGACCAGATATCAATTTAAAGGATTCTTCTCCACCATTTTCTCCCAACTGATGATTTATATAAATCGGTACAGAAGCATGTAATAATTCATCTTCTAGTAGATTCTTTTTAATCTGTTCCCAGTCTGCTTCATACATCAGAACAAGTCCATAGGGTAAGAGAGAGAATTCCTGAATTAATTCTACTCCCTCATCAGTAAGATTTAATAAAAAATCACTACCATAATATACTTTGATATCCATATCAGAGATTAGCTGATAGAGGCGTTTTTGATCATAATTAGCTATCCAGAAATCTCTATCATTTAAAGAGAGATCCAGCTCTATTTCATATTTCTTATTATTCAAATCTTGCTGTTTAATTATCTTTTCCTGCAGGAGTTTGTTTAAAGCTGCTCTTTTTTTTAAGCCAATCTTTATTATATACTGTTTTATATTTATCTAACTCCAGGAGTTTAACCAGTTCCAGTCTGATATTCTCTTCCTCAGTTTCCCTTTCCTGATAGATACGTTCTATCTCCTGACACTTATCCTCACTACGAACTAGATCTATCTGTAGGTCAGCTATCTCTCTTTGAATTGTATTTATATCTTTGTTCTTATCTTCCAGCTGTTCCTTTAATTTCTTTATTTTACTGCTTTCATTCGCCAATTTTGTTTTTATATCTTCCAGTAAATAAGATGGAGTACTTAATTGAAGGGGGTTAAATCTGGCTGAGAGTTCTTCTTCCTGTTTTAACCGTTTTTCTTCTGAAGAGAGATAATTCTTATAGGCAGCGATATCCCGGCTGTTCTCTTCAAACTTCTCTTTAAGTTCAGGCCATCTTTTTACGATATTTTCACGACATTTAAATATTTCATCACGGAGATTACCTAAACCTTCAGCTTCCTTCAGGTATTCAATCCTTTCTTTATTGTACTGAAATTCTTTCTGATATCCCTGATATAGCAACAGCCCTCTTCTTTCCTCTTCTAACTCTGAAAGCTTCTTTTGTGATAATTCAATATTCCGCTCATAATCTTCCTTTTCTGCTTCCAGTCGGTTTAACTCGCGGAGTTTCCAGGCATATTTCAAATTAGCTTCTTCATATTCTAATTCTAGTATTATATTATTGGTCTTCTCTTTCTCTTCCTTACTGCGTCTCAGTTCATTTTTTAAAAATGACTGCCTTGTTAACAGAGCACGTAGGTAATTATTTCCCCGCTCCCTGCTCATCTCTCTCGATTTCTTAAGTTTCATACCGTGTTCAGAATCGGTCAATAGCGGTATAACCAACTGTAAGAGCTTATTGATATCCTCGGTCCTGGAAATAAGTTCAGGTAGATTCCTGGCTATCTTGATATTATCGACAAACATACTAAGCAGAGATCTGTCATTTTTTCCACTTCTTGTATTATCTATAATCAGACCCTGGTCAGCTAAGAGGGGAATTCCTCCAGTCTATCCCTCCATCTAAACATATCATTAAAGACTTTTTTCTCATCTTCAAACTGTCTTCTTACTTCATCTTCTGTACGTTTTTTCCTCTCCTGCCGGGCTGAAAAAATAAGTCCCGGGTTCCGCATGATATCCTCACGCCAGTTCTTTTCATTTTTAATAAGAGTCCTTACCCGGGCAATATATCACCTGCTAATACATAGTAAACTTCTACTATTTTTAATTTCATTATACAATTACAGGGCGTTTAATACCCCTTTACAGATACTTATATTCCCTATCTCCAATCTTTTCTATCAGCAATTCCATATCTTTGTATCAAATCCTTAAAGCGACGAAATACACCTTTTCCTTTAATAGCATAATATAATTCATCACTCAGTTTGTTATCATCAATAGATAAAACAAAGTCTTCCATAATATTGTATTCGTGAATATCATATTTACTAACCACTTCCTAAATCCTTATCTATTTGTCTTATAAACTCTCTAGCTTCATCTGATAAGGAATTGTCTCTTTCATATCCAAAAAAATCTGGTTTTAAATTACAATAGCCAAAAATAACAATTAGATCGTCATAAATAATTCTTTAGTTTTGACATAAATTAAAGGATAATCAGCATTTATCTAGAAAGAAATAAAAAAGGTGGTATATTAATGCTTAATAAATTGAATTTCAACAACCAGAATCAGGAAGTCATAGTAGATGATTTCTCAATTTTTATAAATTATTTAGTTGAAAACAAGATAAAGTTGACAAAAACTAATCAATTTTTACAGGGCAAAGTTGTATATTCATTAAACCAAAAAATGACTTTAGAAGAAATGGAAGATGTAACAACCAGAACACCACAGGATAGCTATCCATTAATTCATCTCTTTTATCATCTGGCAATCTCAGGTAGGCTTTTTGAAGTTAATTATAGAAAAAGCT
>JBDNGI010000378.1:0-3904 GCA_041689345.1 Halanaerobiales bacterium | reverse complement strand
TGTTGCTTCTTAATCGAAAGAGAAACTGGGCTACCTTAATGTCAAAATTAGAAGTACCCTTGTGGTGATTTAGACTTTTTCATGAGTGAAGTAATAGCAAAATTGTCGGACGTTTCCCGCCAACGGAAATGGAGAAGAACCAGTTAGTCTGGCTTTGTACAGATAATTACTCTGGGAAAGTTGAGTTATTGTTTGTTGTTAATTAATTCTATTCTATTCTATTCTATTCTATTCTATTCTATTCTATTCTATAGTAATTGTAACCCTGTTATCCTTTTTCTTATATGTGGTTTTGTTTTTTTCTCCTGTTTTATTATACATTCTTTGATAGTAATTGTCTAACATTCTTATTGCAGAGAATTTATGATGAGACATGGTAATACTAGCTTTCATCATCTTAATCCAACGATCTCTATCATCATAATAAATAGGTATTACTTCTTCCCTTAAAATCTTGTATAAAGCACGTAAATCTTTTTCATCTTCACTAAGATTATTGTTCAGTTGGTGTAAGACATCATCAATTATCCATCCGTTTATACCATGTTCGGGTCCTTCGGCAACCCAACCATCTAATACACTTAAATTTAGGACTCCATTCATAGCTGCTTTCATGCCTGAAGTACCGCTGGCCTCCATTGGTCTTCTTGGATTGTTTAACCATATATCTACGCCCTGTATTAAATGTTGACAAATTTCAATATCATAGTTTTCTAGAAAGACAACACTATCTTTATATTTGCGGTCCATCTTAACCAGAGTGGCAACTATATCCTTGCCATAATGATCATTTGGGTGGGCTTTTCCAGAGAAAAGTAGCTGAATTTTTCCTGTTTTTAAGAGGTCATCAATCTTTTTGGTATCTCTAAAAATTAATTCACTACGTTTATAGGGTGCTGCTCTTCGAGCAAATCCTATAATTAAATTCTCAGAATTCATCTGGGCATCAGTTTTTTTGGCTACATAATCTACTAAATCATTTTTAGCTTCTTGATGAGCTGTCCAGAGGTTACCATTATCTTGAAATGCATCATTGATTTTTTTGTGCTGCCAGGTTTTTCTATGCACACCATTTGTAATTGATAATATAGGTGCTGAATCCTCTAGATGACTCCACATCTTTCTAGCGGTCTCTCCATGTATTTCTGAAACACCATTGGCTACTTTAGACATATGCAAACATGCTGCTGTCATGTTAAAAGGTTCTCCACCTATTTGTTTTAGTTGTTGATAACTTAAGTTATTATTAGCTCCAATTTCCATTAAAAGATTAAGGTCATGGGCTTCATTTCCCGCTGATACAGGAGTATGAGTGGTAAAAATGATTTCATTTTTTATTATATCTAGTGCCTCTTGGAATGTTTTATTTTGTTCTTCCATTTTTTCTTTAATCAATTCAAAAGCCGCAAATGATGCATGACCTTCGTTAAAGTGATATAGATCTACTTCAATTCCTAGTTCGCGTAATGCACGTATTCCACCTATTCCAAGTACCATTTCTTGGGCAATACGATTATAATTATTGCCAGAATACAATTTATCTGTTATCCATCCAAATTTACTTCCTGGCTTTCCTGTATCTAATAAATACAGGTCTTTATTTTTAAATTGATTAGCTTTATATATTTTGCAATTAACATTTTCTACACCAACTTGTATATTAATACTTTTCCCGGTGTCTTCTAAAAAACTAAAATCATGAATTGGATATGTATCATAAGGATATCCATCATCTCCAATTAATTGCTTGGTATAATTTTGCCACCAAAGGATACCTATTCCAACAACAGGAGCATCAACTTCATAGGCGGCTTTTAAATAATCACCAGCAAGAATCCCTAAACCACCTGCATAAAGTGGTAATCGTTGGTCAAGTCCATATTCCATACAAAAATAAGCTACACGTTTTTTATAATTATTCTGCATTTTTTCCTCCTTATATTTCGTTTCTTTTAATAGTGTGATGGTTTTTCACTAATTTTATTCGAGAATTTGTCCCTTTTTCTAGACAGTGGGAAAATAAATGTTATAATAAATATATATATAAGATAAAAACTAGTAATAAATAGTTATGAGGATAAAGAGAGTTTTGAATTTCAGAGTAGTTTTTTATTAGAAACTTAGTCCTAAAGGAATGACCTTAAGGCTTAGGAAAAATCCTGGAACATACTGTTACTTGCAATCTGTAAAAGTGAAAAAAATTAGTAACAGTTAGTTATCAGGGAAAATTGAAAGGGGATTTAAAATGGTTAAAAAAATTGTCGTTAATGGTGCATGTGGAAGAATGGGACAGGAAGTAGTAAAAACTGTAATAAATGAATCTGATGATATGTTAGTGGGTGTTTGTGATCACAGTAATATAGGACAGAATATTATGGAGATATTATCTCTTGATCATGAAGCACTGTTTATCGAAAAAGATCTATCTGAAATTATAAAGGAAACAGATCCAGATGTAATAATTGATTTTACTACACCATCTGTTGTAATGGAGAATATTAAAACAGGTTTGGAAAATAGGGTTAGTATGATAGTTGGTACAACTGGAATTACGGATGTAGATTTGAAAAGTATTGAAGAGATGTGTGAAAAGAATAGAGTCAATGCCTTAATTGTGCCTAATTTTGCCATAGGGGCGATACTGATGATGAGATTTGCTGCTGAAGCAGCAAAATATCTTGATGATGTGGAAATAATTGAGTTACATCACGATCAAAAGGTTGATTCTCCATCAGGTACTGCAATTAAAACTGCTGATTTAATTAATAGAAACAGAAAACAAATACAAGAAAAAAATATTGATGAGATTGAAAAGATATCAGGAGCCCGTGGAGCAGATGCAGATGGAATAAAAATACATAGTGTTAGATTGCCAGGTCTTGTGGCTCATCAAGAGGTAATGTTTGGTGCTGAGGGGCAGAGTCTATTAATAAAACATGATTCATATAATAGGAAATCTTTTATGCCTGGTGTTAGACTTGCATTGGAAAAAATTAATGAAATTTCAGGATTAGTTTATGGATTAGAGAAATTACTTGATTAATACTAAATTTTATGCACTTCCTTAAACTTAATTACATATATTGTATTGTATACTCTTATTGATTTTGTTGGGAAGGGGGAAAAGAAAATTAAGATAGCTATTATCGGTGGTGATAAGAGAGAAGAAATAATGATTCAGTGCTTAGCAGATAAAGGATATAAATTATCTGTACTTACAGAATACCAAATTGAACATCCCAATGTTACTTGTTATACAGATCTTGAAAAGGTAGTTAGCAATAAAAGGGGTGTTATAGCTCCGATGTCAGGTACAGACCAAAATGGTATTCTTAAATCTACTTTTATTAAAAATAAAGTCCAATTAACAAAAGAATTTTTCCAATTCTTAAACAAAGATAGCTTATTTTTAATTGGAATAGCAAAACCTAATGTGAAGAAAATCCTGGAAAATGAGTTGATTCAGTATGTAGAAATGGCTCGTTTAGATGACTTGGCCATTATGAATGCTATTCCGACAGCAGAAGGAGCTATTAAAATTGCCATTGAAGAATCGGGGATAACTATCTTTGGTAGTAATATTTTGACATATGGCCTGGGTAAAGTTGGTCTAACCTTAGCGTGGAGGCTAAAAGCGTTAGGCGCTGAATCTTATGCTGTAACTAGAAATAAAGCTGCCATTGCTCGTGGAAAAGACTTAGGGATTAAGATGCTTACATATGATCAACTGGGTGAACATCTTCCAGTTATGGATATTATATATAATACTGTTCCTAAGAAAATAATTACTAGTGATTCTATTTCATTAATGGAAAAAGATACACTGATTATTGACCTGGCTTCTTCTCCTGGAGGCATCGATTTTGAAGCAGCTGATCAAATGGGAATAAAAGCAATTCAGGCT
>JBDNGI010000377.1:0-1830 GCA_041689345.1 Halanaerobiales bacterium | reverse complement strand
ATTTCTAATAATCCCTTCACCTCAAGGTCTCAGAGACATAGTTTGGTAAAGGAATTGGGTACAGTGAAAGCAGAACCGCAAACCCTTTGTGTATATTATTAAACGACTTGTATACTATATTACCATTGTTCATAATGAATCCTTGATTCATTATATCTGTTCAGTTCTTCTTTATCTTCATTCTTAGATCCAACTGCAACCAGCCCAACAGGTATAATTCCCGTCGGTAAATTTAAAGCATCTGTGACTGCTTCAGTTAATTCCGAAACTGGATATAAACCACACCAAACTGCTCCCAAACCAATACCATGTGCTGCTAATAATATATTCTCTATAGATGCAGAACAATCTTCAACTAAAAAACCTGGTCTTTCCTCTTTCTCTAGATCCCCACATACAATAATTCCACAGCCTGCCTGTGGTAACATTTTAGCATAAGGATGTGTATTTGCAATCTTCTCAAGTATACTATCATTTCTAATTACAACAAAATGCCATGGTTGATGATTATGTGCTGATGGTGCATAAAATCCAGCTTTTAATATGAGTTTTAAATTATCTTCGCTAATTTGCTCTCCAGTAAATTTTCTTATACTTCTTCTAGTAAATATCGCATCTAAAATATCCATTGATTGCTCCCCTTCTTTCATTGTTTTCATTAATATCATAAATAATTAAATCGCATCCAGCGTCTATAAGATTTTTAGCCATAGGTTTACCTATATTACCAATACTACTAGAACCGATTTTTTCATAACAAACCTCTCCCTCTTTATTGGTCTAAAGCTTTTTCACTAATAATTATATAACAAATTTTTACTAAATTAATACATAAAATTAAAGAACACCTACATCTTCCAATATACTCTTCAACTGATTTAATTTATCTTTACCTAAAGGTTCCACAGGCTCTAAAGCATTACCTACATCAAACCCAATAAGTTTTAATCCCTCTTTCATAACAACAGGAAAAGTACCTAGATTAAAGGCTAAACGAAGTGGGGCTAATTCCATTTGTGCGATACGTGCTTCTTCTATATTACCTTTAATATATTCATCATAGATTTTTACTATAAGCCCAGGCGCTAAATTAGCTGCTGAGCTAATTGCTCCCTTTCCTCCATATACAAGTGTACTTAATATTAAAGTATCTCTACCTGATAGAACATTAAAGTCATCACCTGTTCTCCTGATAAACTCCCCTATTAATGTCATATCACCACTACTATCCTTAATACCTACTATATTGTCTATTTTACTTAATCTTTCTAATAGTTGGGGACTAATATTAACACCTGTCCTAGGTGGATTATTATATAACAAAACAGGAATATCTACACTATTTGCAACTGCTATATAGTGATTGTATAACTCATTCTGGCTTGGTCGTATAAACATTGGAGTAATTACTGAAACAGCATCAACTCCTATATCTGCTGCCATCTTTGTTACCTCTATGGTATCTTTAGTAGTTATTAATCCTGCACCAGCATAAACTGGAACTCTTCCATTCGCTTCATCTACTACTGTCTCAATTACATCTTTTTTTTCTTCCAAAGTCAGCCCATAATATTCCCCTGTACTTCCTACAGGAAATAAACCATGAATCCCCCCTTTTATAAGATAATTAGTGAGTTTTCTTAGAGCACTTTTATTGACATTTCCCCTTTTATCCATAGGTGTAACCATAGCAGGGATAATGCCAATAGTATCAAACTTCATTTCATCACATCCTTAAGCTTTAGTTATAAAAGCAAAATAATTCTATACTTAAATAATTAATATACTGCTAACTTATAATTATTCCATTTTACTATAAACAATTATTAT
>JBDNGI010000376.1:0-7646 GCA_041689345.1 Halanaerobiales bacterium | reverse complement strand
ATCAATTGATATTTCAATATTTAAGTTATGTAAAATACCAACATCTGTAGTTATACAGAGAACTATACCTACTACGGCAGCAGCTATACGGCTGCCATTTTTTTTGTCCACCTTTTTTATAGATGGGATTGTAGCTTTAATTGCATTTGTGACAACCTCAACAATAATAGCTAACAAAACAACTGTAGTTAATGAATCTGCTAACATAAGTAACTCCTCCTTGGAGAACTTTTATATTATAATCTTCTAATATAAAATATGAATTTAACTCATGATATATGACGGTAATTTCCTATTATTACCACGGTTGATATTGCTTGCAATGATCATATTTTTATGATAATATATAAATAAGTTAAGAGTCGGTTCTACCGTGTTCGTGATGGTTAGTAATGTTTTGACCAACACCAAGACATAGGGAGCCTGGTCTCTATCTGCAGCGCATATGCCTTTTGCAGGACATGTAACCCAGATAGGAGGGCACCCACTTAGAAGATAGGGATCAAAATGAAATAATCACACGGCATGGTGGAACGATACATAAGTATCGATTATGAATAATTTTAGTACTAATTATCTTTATTGAACAGCAAACTAACCCGATGGGTTAGTTTTTTTTAAATCTTTAATATTTTAAATGTCTAATAATTATAAGTTTAAGGTGATATGATGGGAAAAAAAGATGAACTGAGACAGAAGTATCTTGGTATTCGAAGTAAATTTAATGGTGAACAGGTTTTAAAATCTAGTATTAAGATCAGAGATAGATTTTCCTCACTGGATATTGTTGAAACTAGCAAAAATTTTTTGTTATATCATTCAATTCGTAAAGAGATAATTACATATGATATAATCGACTATCTTATAGAAATGGATAAGAATGTTTATTTGCCATATATAAGTGAAGATAAAACGGAGCTAAAAATAGGACAAATATACAGTAAAGATGATCTTCAATTAGGGACTTATGGAATAAAGGAACCAAAAGCTAGGAATGATATTCCTGTTTCTATTATGGATGTTATATTAGTTCCCGCATTAATATATGCATTAGATGGTTTCCGAATTGGTTATGGTGGGGGCTTCTATGATAGGTTGTTGGCTAGAGTATTGGACAATACAATTACTATTGGCTTTGCATATGATTCTCTTTTGCATGATAGCTTACCTATAGATACTTTTGATATACCTGTTAAGATTATCATTACAGAAAAACAAACATTATACATAGGGGGTGGAGAAGATTAATTTATTTGAACATAATAGAAAAGGAAATAATGATGATAAACCCTTAGCATATAGAATGAGACCACTTAGTCTTGATGATGTAATTGGTCAGGAAGATATTATTGGGGAAGGTAAGTTACTGCATAGGGCTATAAAAGTAGATAGAATACAATCATTAATTTTTTACGGTCCTCCTGGTACTGGAAAAACAAGTTTAGCCCAGGTAATTGCCAGACAGACAGAATCTAATTTTATTAAGTTAAATGCTGTAACCTCTGGAGTTAAAGACATTCGTCAGGTGATTGAGACAGCCGAAAATAATTTAAACTTACATAATAATAAAACTATATTATTTATAGATGAAATACATCGATTTAATAAATCACAGCAGGATGCACTATTACCTGCTGTTGAAGAAGGTGTTGTAGTAATGATCGGTGCCACAACTGAAAACCCATATTTTGAGGTTAATTCTCCACTGCTTTCACGGTCTCGAATTTTTAGGCTAAATCCCTTAACAGAAGATAATATAGTAGAAATTTTAAATAGGGCTTTAAATAATAAAGATAGAGGCCTGGGGGAATATGATGTTAGTATAACAAATGAAGAGTTTAAAATTATAGCTCGTTTATCAGAAGGTGATGCCAGAACAGCCTTGAATGCCTTAGAACTAGCTGTTTTAACAACACCTGCTGATCAAGATGGTAAAATTAATATAAATGAGGAGATAATTGCTGAATCTTTACAAAAGAAAGTGCTGAATTATGATAAGGGTGGCGACAATCATTATGATACTATCTCGGCATTTATTAAAAGTATGCGTGGTTCTGATCCTGATGCCTCTTTATTTTGGTTGGCTAAGATGTTGGAAGCAGGCGAAGACCCCAAATTTATTGTAAGAAGGGTTATTGTACATGCTGCTGAAGATGTGGGACTTGCTGATCCGATGGCTTTGCAAGTTGCAACGGCTGCTGCTAAAGCAGTTGAATTTGTCGGTATGCCTGAAGCACAAATACCCCTTGCTGAGGCCGTTTTATATATTGCAACTGCTCCTAAAAGCAATTCAGTTGTTACTGGAATAGGTTCTGCTATGGATTTTGTTAGGAATAATAATACAGGCACAGTGCCTATGCATCTTCGTGATGCTCATTATAAAGGTGCTAAAGATTTGGGACATGGTGAGGGGTACAAATATCCACATAGTTATCCTGGTAATTTTGTAAAACAAAACTATCTACCAGAAGGCCTTGAAGATTTGAAGTTTTATAATCCAGGTAGAGAAGGTCGGGAAGGGCGTATGACTGATTATTTGAAACAGTTAAAGGAAAAAAATAAACAGGGTTAATACGTGGCTTAATTTTGGAGGGTTGATTAATGGAGGATGTATTTTATACACCAGCTAAAAGTATTCAGATATTAAATAAGGTTAAGGATAGTAAATTTTATGGGAGTATTAATCGAGCAGATACTGAAAAAGACGTTCAACGGTTTATAGATAAAATAAAAAATATGTATCCTGATGCTTCGCATAATGTATCTGCATATATACTTGGTTCAGGAGAACGGGCTTTGAAATACTCTAATGATGATGGGGAACCAGCAGGTTCTTCAGGTCCACCTGTTTTACAGTCTATAGAAGGAGAAGGTCTTAGTAATACTGTAATAATTGTTACCAGGTATTTTGGTGGGACTAAACTTGGTATTGGTGGCTTAATCAGAGCGTATGGTGAAACTGCTCGTATGGTAATTGCTGAAGCGGGTAAGTTAAAGCTAAGTTTATATTACAAAATTGAGATAAGTATAGGATACCAATTGTTAGGTACAGTAATGGGACAGGTAGAGGCATTTCATGCTAAAATACTTGATACTTGTTATAAGAATGAAACGGTAAGTATTATAGTATTATTAAAGCCAGGAAATAGCGAAAAACTACATAATAGATTAATAGAGAAGACAAGTAATAAAATTATTTATAAAGAGACTGGATATAAATATAAATGATTTTTTCGTTGACAAGATTTTTTAAGTATGGTACAATACTGGTGTAAAGTTGATGAAAATACTCGGATTTAGAGAGGTGTCTATAAATGAAGATATCAACCAGAGGAAGATATGGATTAAGAGCAATGGTAGATTTGGCAGTTTACGAACATTCTGGCGTGACACCACTTCGCGAAATAGCAGAGAGGCAGAATATATCTGAACAGTATCTGGAGCAGCTCTTTGCAAGTTTACGTAAATCTGGAATTGTTAAGAGTGTTAGAGGTGCACATGGTGGTTACCTTTTGAATCATGCCCCTGAGGAAATAACTGTTAAAGATATACTTGTGGCACTTGAGGGTCCAATAGCACCTGTAGACTGTGTGCTTTCTAAAGATGCAAGAAAAGAATGCGATAGTAGTGATGGTTGTGTTACTTATAATTTATGGGTTAAAGTTAAGAACAATATAGATGAATTACTTGATTCTGTAAAGTTATCAGAATTAAAGGAAGAATATAAGGAAAAAAAGACAACAGATTTTATCTATCATATATAAAGGAGTGAAATGATGAATAAAATTTACTTAGATCATGCTGCAACTACACCTGTTGCGCCAGAAGTGCTTAAAACTATGGAGCCTTATTTAACTAAATTTTACGGTAATCCTTCCAGTATTTATTCAACTGGGCAGGAAGCTGCTAGAGCTGTTGCTGAAGCTAGAGAAAAAGTTGCGCAGATTATTAATGCAGATGAACGTGAAATTATTTTTACTGCAGGTGGGACTGAATCAGATAATATGGCTATAAAAGGTGCTGCTTTTGCACTTAAAAATAAAGGAAAGCATATTATTACTTCAAGTATAGAGCATCATGCTGTATTACATACTTGTCAGTATTTAGAGAAACATTTCGGTTATGAAATTACTTATTTAGATATAGACAAACAGGGATTTGTAGATCCTGAGGATGTTCGTAAAGAAATAAGAGAAGATACCATTCTTGTTACAATTATGATGGCTAATAATGAGATAGGAACAATACAGCCGATTAAAGAGATTGCTGATATTGTAAAAGAAAAGAATATATATTTTCATACAGATGCTGTTCAGGCTATAGGACAAATACCTATAGATGTTGATGAATTAGGTGTAGATATGTTATCTATGTCATCTCATAAGATAAATGGTCCCAAAGGTGTAGGCGCATTATATGTAAGAAAGGGTACTAAGATTGTTCCTCTTCTGACCGGGGGAGCACAGGAAAGAAAAAGGAGAGCTGGGACGGAGAATGTTCCTGGTATTGTTGGATTTGGTAAGGCGGTTGAGATAGCAGAAGATAAACTAGAAGGAAAAGTGGCTTATTTGCGGAGTTTAAGGGATAAGCTAATTAAGGGTATAGAGGACAATATTGATGATGTTATCTTAAATGGTCCAAGGGATGAACGGAGATTAGCTAATAATGTACATGTTTGTTTCCGCTATATAGAGGGGGAGGCGATTCTTCTTAATCTTGATATGTTAGGAATTGCAGCCTCTAGTGGATCTGCTTGTACTTCGGGTTCGCTAGATCCTTCCCATGTACTCTTATCTATTGGACATCCTCATGAGATCGCTCATGGTTCTTTACGTTTGACATTAGGCTTAGGTAATACTGAAGAAGATATTGATTATGTTATTGATGTATTACCAGGTGTTATCAAAAAAATAAGGGATATGTCTCCCTTATACGAGGGTTAAGTTAAAAGGAGATGATATTTATGTATACAGATAAAGTAATGGATCATTTTAATAATCCTAGAAATGTAGGATCTTTAGAAAACGCTGATGTAATTGGTGAAGTTGGGAATCCAGTCTGTGGAGATATAATTAAATTATATTTAAAAATTAATGATGATGTGATAAAAGATGTTAAATTCAAGACATTTGGTTGTGGTGCTGCCATTGCCACTAGTAGTATGGTGACCGAATTGGTTAAAGGTAAAACACTTGATGAAGCATTAGAGATTAGTAATCAAAACGTTGCTGTGGCTCTTGATGGATTACCTCCAGCAAAAATGCATTGTTCTAATCTTGCTGCAGATGCCCTTCATAAGGCGATAAAGGAATATAGAAATGAAGAATTTATTGAGAAAGATCCTCATCATTGTGAACATAGTAACTTTTGTCATAAGGATTTTTCCATTGAATTGAATGAAGAGGCTAATCAGTAATGGCTTATAAATATTGGGGCAGCGGAAAGATATACCGTTGCTCTTTCCTTATATTAAATTACTATTTCATCAAGGTACCTTATAAAATAATATAATAATCCTTGACAGTGAAACAGATCTTTGCTAAGATAACACTTGTCGTCTGAAAAAACGACTTAGAAAATTTGCCTCAACTATTTGCTAGAGATCAGGAGAGAAACCTTTCTACGGCAATAAGGTAATTTTTAAATAAGGATAAAAAAATCCTTGACAGGAAATACTAGAGATGTTATGATAACTCCTGTCGCCACGAAAAAAGTGGTATCATCTTGAAGCTGAATTACTTGTTTGTTTTTAAGAAAACTATAAATTTAAAACCAATATTAATTCTTAGTAAATTGATTTTCAAAAATATAATTTATCTACTATGTATTTACTAGGAAATATTAAATATATGATTTTAAAAGTTTTAAAAAAAATACTTGATAGTATTCGACAGAGATGATATGATATTAAATGTCGCTGCTAAATAACACTAAACAAAAGACATTAAGAAACGTTGATTTGCAAAGTGTTGTTAGCTAAAAGAAAAATTATTCTTTAAGCAAAAATAAAGGAAAAACTTCTTGACAAGTGACGCTGAAAAATGATAAAATATATTTCCGGTAAACAATAAAAAATTCGTCATAAAACACATCATTAAATCATACTAATATATGAAACAAACATTAATATATGACAAATCTTGGTCGAAAATTTCTTTAATAAACACGATTTTATTTTCGACATTAGGCCATCTAGGCCATCTAGGCCGTCAAAAAAATGATCCTTGAAAATTAAACAATAGACAAAGACGCTAGTGCGGTTTAGAGGTTAGAGGTTGGAAGTTGGAGGTTTGAAAAAACCAAAGATATTGAAACCTTAAACCTTCAAAACCTATAAAAAGTCTTAAAGCAAGAAAGTCTTTAAACATTAGTCTATACTAGACAAATAGACAAACAGTAATTCAAAGAGCTAAACAAAACTCTGAATTAAATGAAAACTTATCTTTAAAAAGAATTATCTTTTGAAGGTTAGTTGAATTTATCCTGTTTCTTAGTGCCACTTTTAGTGGCAGTTAGTAATCGGGAAAATAAACTTTTATGGAGAGTTTGATCCTGGCTCAGGACGAACGCTGGCGGCGTGCTTAACACATGCAAGTCGAACGACCCGCCTCGACTGATTCCTTCGGGAAGATGACGAGATCCGGGAAGTGGCGGACGGGTGAGTAACGCGTGGAAAACCTGTCTCACAGTTTGGGATAACCTGGCGAAAGCCGGACTAATCCCAAATATACTAATCATTTAGCATTATAAGATTAGGAAAGGCACTTCGGTGTCGCTGAGAGGTGGTTCCGCGTCGGATTAGCTAGCTGGTGAGGTAACGGCTTACCAGGGCGACGATCCGTAGCTGGTCTGAGAGGACGATCAGCCACACTGGGACTGAGACACGGCCCAGACTCCTACGGGAGGCAGCAGTGGGGAATCTTCCGCAATGGGCGCAAGCCTGACGGAGCAACGCCGCGTGAATGATGAAGGCCTTCGGGTCGTAAAGTTCTGTCCTTAGGGAAGAACCATCATGATAGGTAATGATCATGGTCTGACGGTACCTAAGGAGGAAGCTCTGGCTAACTACGTGCCAGCAGCCGCGGTAATACGTAGAGAGCAAGCGTTGTCCGGAATCACTGGGCGTAAAGGGTACGCAGGCGGATATACAAGTCAAATGTGAAATGTACCGGCTCAACCGGTAAGCTGCATTTGAAACTGTATATCTTGAGTCTAGGAGAGGAGAGCGGAATTCCTGGTGTAGCGGTGAAATGCGTAGATATCAGGAAGAACATCAGTGGCGAAGGCGGCTCTCTGGCCTAAGACTGACGCTCAGGTACGAAAGCTGGGGGAGCGAACGGGATTAGATACCCCGGTAGTCCCAGCCGTAAACGATGGACACTAGGTGTTGGAGGTTCGAATCCTTCAGTGCCGCAGTTAACGCAATAAGTGTCCCGCCTGGGGAATACGGTCGCAAGACTGAAACTCAAAGGAATTGACGGGGGCCCGCACAAGCGGTGGAGCATGTGGTTTAATTCGATGCAACGCGAAGAACCTTACCGAGACTTGACATCCCGTGACCATCTACGAGAATAGAGTTTGCCTTCGGGAACACGGAGACAGGTGGTGCATGGTTGTCGTCAGCTCGTGTCGTGAGATGTTGGGTT
>JBDNGI010000375.1:0-8679 GCA_041689345.1 Halanaerobiales bacterium | reverse complement strand
GTTCTTGTATGATTTATTTAAATACGGAGTGCTTGTAGTGCAAAAAACTCCCCCTGAAACTAAGAACACACTTTATAGGTCAAGACCTGTCGCATTCATCTTCCACCAAATCAAAAACAAGATTTGGAAAGAGTTTTCTGCGACAATATTTAGATAAAAAAATGCTTACCCCTAGTCTGGAAGATTATTTAGAAGAAATATATAGATTTTCTAACGAATTAGGATTTATTAGAATTACTGATGTTGCTAATAAGCTTGATGTATCACTACCATCTGTTAATAAGGCAGTAAAGGTACTCTCTGAAAAAGGTTACTTTAAATATATACCATATAAAAATATTGATCTGACAGACAAAGGGGCAAAACTAGGTAAATTTCTTGTTGATAGAAATCAAATGTTACAAACTTTCTTGAAAGTAATTGGTAGTAAAGCTGACAAAGTAGAAGAGGCAGAAGCTATAGAACATTATTTATCAAAAGAAACTGTTAATGCAACGACAAAAAAACTAATAAATTTTCAAAAAAACATCATCCTTTGATTAAAACTTTTTCAGTTTTCTTTACAAATAAATAAATTTGTGATAAACTTTCTTTGAATTGAATAAATAAAAGTAAATAATAAAAAATACTAACGAGGATGGGTGAAATTCCCTACCGGTGGTTAAAGTCCACAAACCCCTTAGGGGTTGATCTGGTGTAATTCCAGGACCGACAGTAAAGTCTGGAAGGGAGTTAGGTATATATGTAATATAGTTGTATTATTTTAAACTATAATTACATTTATAATGAGAAACTAACCCCCTTCTGTAAAAAGAAGGGGGTCTTTACATTTCAGAGAAATTTATTACTTTACTGATAAAGACGGCTTAATTTTTTCCTTGGAGGGGTTTTTTTGATAGAAAGAAACGAAGACTTATATTATATGAAAAAAACTTTGGAACTGGCAAAAAAAGGGGAAGGATCTACAAGTCCTAACCCAATGGTTGGAGCAATTGTAGTTAAAGATGGTAAGATAATTGGTCAAGGCTACCACCAATATTATGGTGGTCCTCATGCTGAAGTATATGCATTAGAACAGGCTGGAGAAGAAGCTAAAGGGGCGACTATCTATGTAAGTTTGGAACCTTGTAGTCATTATGGGAAGACCCCTCCTTGTTCCTTAAAAGTTATTAATTCAGGGGTGAAAAAGGCTATTGTAGCAATGACTGACCCAAATCCTTTAGTTGCAGGTAGAGGAATATTACAAATGAAGGAAGCTGGGATTGAAGTTAAGGTTAGTATACTAGAGGAGGAAGCTAAAGATTTAAATGAGGTATTTATAAAATATATTAGCTCAGATATACCTTATGTATATTTAAAATCTGCTCAGACATTGGACGGTTTTTTAGCTACCAGAAAAGGTGATTCCAAATGGATAACCAATGAAAAAGCACGTCTCTTTGGACATAAACTGAGGCATAAAGTAGATGCCATATTAGTTGGGATAGGAACAGTATTAAAGGATGATCCCTCTCTTACAACTCGCTTAACTAATGATAAAGGTATAGATAGTACACGTATTATCCTTGATGCACGCTTAGAAATTCCACTTGAAGCAAAGGTTATTAACCAAGAGTCAACTGCAAATACTATTTTAGTAATTGGTGAAAACTGTGATAAATCTAAGAAACAGTTTCTTATAGAAAAAGAAAAAGTAGAAATAATAACTATACCATTAGATGATGATGCTAGGATCCCGTTAGATATATTACTTAAAATACTTCATGATCGGTGCATTAGTAGTATTATAGTTGAAGGTGGGGGTAGAGTTAATTATTCCTTTTTACAAGCAAATCTGGTTGATAAAATTTATTCTTTTATTGCTCCCAAAATTTTGGGAGGAAATGATGGTATTTCTGTATATGCAGGTAAGGGACCAGAATCTATGAATCAAGTAAAAAAATTAACAGATGTTCAATATCAGTTACTAGGTGATAATATTCTGATGGTAGCTAAGCTATAGTTATTAATATACTTCAGGTTTATAATAAGAAAAAATTACTGAAAATAGAGGAGTATATTAATTGATTTTAGATTAAGGTATAGGCTGGTTATTAGTATTAGTTGAAATTCTTAACTAAGTTAAACTAAGGTTTAGGAGGTGTATTTTTGTTTACAGGGATTATACAAGAAGTTGGTACTTTAAAGGAAAGAAAAAATGCAGAAGATCGCTATCAATTAATGATTGAGGGTTCAAAGGTATTAGAAAAGCTTAGTAAAGGCGATAGTATAGCTGTTAATGGAGTTTGTTTAACAGTTATTGCATACACAGATAAGATGTTTACTGCTGATGTTATGCCTGAGACTTTAAGAGCAACTAACCTAAGCAAATTAAATATAGGTTCAAGAGTAAATTTAGAACAGGCAGTTCGGACAGATGGATTTTTTGGTGGGCATCTTGTAACTGGTCATGTTGATGGACCAGGAATAGTTAAGAAAATAAGGAAAGAAAAAAATGCTAGACTGGTAGAAATAGAGCTCGCAGAAGAACTAATACAGTATATGATAGATAAAGGTTCAGTAGCTTTGAATGGTGTAAGCCTTACTATAATGAAAGTCAATCAAAGTTCTCTGACAGTTTCACTAATACCAGAAACCTGGAATCATACAAATTTCAATAATATAAAAGTAAGTGATGAAATAAATGTAGAGACAGATTTGATAGGAAAATATGTTTTTAAGATGCTAAATAAAGATAGAGGCATGAAGAGTAAACAAGGCAATCTAGACAAGAATTTTTTGTCAGAAAATGGTTTTTTATAGGGAGGGATGTTGAAATGAATAAAATTGAGGAAGCACTACAGGATATTAAAAAAGGTAAGATGATAATAGTTGTCGATGATGAACAGAGGGAGAATGAAGGGGATCTGCTGATGGCTGCTGAGAAGGCAGATCAGGAGTGCATTAATTTTATGATAAAAAAGGGTAAAGGATTGGTTTGTGTTCCTATGGAAGAAAAAAAATTGAAGGAATTAAATCTTCCTCTGATGGTTGCAAACAACACCGATGCCCATGGAACCGCCTTTACTGTATCAGTAGATCATCAGGAAACTACAACTGGTATATCTGCTGCAGAGAGGGCTTTAACAATCCAGAAATTAATTGATGATAGTAGTGTAGCTGAAGATTTTAATCGACCAGGACATATATTCCCCTTAAGTGCTAAAAAGGGAGGGGTTTTAAGGAGAACCGGTCATACAGAGGCTGCAGTTGATCTGGCTCGACTTGCAGGGTTTAAACCTGCTGGTGTAATCTGTGAAATAATAAATGATGATGGAACTATGTCTAGATTGCCCCAGTTAGAAACTTTTGCTGATAAACACAATTTAAAGATTGTGTCTATTAAGGATTTAATTGAATATAAGAAAAAGAAAGATTTATTAATTAAAAAGGCTGCTGAAGCTGTTTTACCTACTAAATTTGGAGAATTTAATATTAAAGTATATACAACAATTATTGATAATAGAGAACATGTTGCAATTATTAAAGGTGATGTGCAGGGAAAAGAAGATGTACTTGTCCGAGTTCACTCTGAATGTTTAACTGGTGATATCTTCGGTTCTTTACGTTGTGATTGTGGTGAACAATTGAATACAGCACTACAGATGATAGAAAATGAAGGGGCAGGAATTGTTCTTTATATGCGTCAAGAGGGTAGGGGTATTGGACTTGTTAATAAAATTAAAGCATATGAACTTCAGGATCAGGGTATGGATACAGTTGAGGCTAATGTGGCACTTGGTTTTCCAGCTGATTTAAGAGATTATGGAATAGGAGCACAAATCTTAGCTGATTTAGGATTGAGTTCTTTAAGGCTTATAACAAATAACCCCAAAAAAATAGTAGGTATAGAGGGTTACGGACTTACTGTAAGTGAGAGGGTTCCATTGGAGATAGCTCCTAATCAAAAAAATGAGGAATATTTGAAGGTAAAACAGGATAAAATGGGTCATTTGTTAAATATCCATCAGAAGAATGATTTTTAAACTTGTTAGTACACCAATAATTAATATTTAGGTTTAGATTATTAGTTGTAAAAGTTTTTTCAAAATTAATAAGTATTATAAAAACAAAAAATATGAAGTGTGACTTTTGAAGGGAGAAATAAAATTATGCATAATATAATTGAAGGAAAATTACTAGGTCAAGAGATCAAAGTAGGTGTTATAGTAGGTCGTTTTAATGAGTTCATATCAGGGAAATTACTTGAAGGTGCTTTAGATGGTCTCAAAAGACATGGTGTGCAGGAAGAGGATATTACTACCGCCTGGGTTCCTGGTTCTTTTGAAATCCCATTAGCTGCACAAAAAATGGCTAAGTCAGGGAAATATGATGGAATTATTTGTTTAGGTGCAGTTATTAGGGGAGAGACACCACATTTCGATTATGTATCAGCTGAAGTTACTAAGGGAGTAGCCAAAGTAGGATTAGATACTGAGCTGCCTGTTATATTTGGGGTACTAACTACAGATACTATTGAGCAGGCCATTTCCCGTGCAGGAACAAAGGCAGGTAATAAAGGGTTTGATGCGGCTATGACTTTAATTGAGATGGTTAATCTCTTGAAAGAAATATAAGTCGTAAGGGATTCCATTTAAAAAACTTTATTTTTAAATTCAGGAATTAAATATCTTACTTTCTTCCTTGATATAACATTTATCAAGAAGATTGACTAATAATAATAAAAAAAGTATGGAGAAGACCCTATTTAGGATTTTAATCTTAAATAGGGTCTTTTATAGTATCTGCATCATTATAATATTTTAAAGTCGAAATATGCATTATTATGTATGGTAGTATTTGTTAAAAATATTATTTCTATAAGTTATAATTATTGTTATATGTTAAGATGTGTTATATTATTCAACAAAAGGAAAAAGAATTACTTTTTATAAATAATACCTAAAAATTGTGTAGTCGATTTTCTTATGAATAGTATGTTTTAACTAAAATCACAAATATTTTTTAAGGAAAGGAGTGGGGAAATTTTTATGACTAAAAACTTTATATCAATTTACAATGATCTCATAAATAAAGTATGGCAGCGTATGGTTGATATGGTGGGTGTTTAATCAAGCGAACAGTCTGGCTAACAAATGATCAATATAATGAAGCAATCAATATAGAAGTTGACCAGGATGGGATCTCATTTGATAAGTTGGTTGATCAAGCCGGTCCGGATATGTCGAAGCTAATTATTGAAGAGTTTTTTAGTAATTTGTTAGGTATTCTCGTCAAGCTTATTGGAAAAAGAATAGCTGAAGATATTAAAGAAGAGATTAATCAAGAATTAAAGGGGAGGTAGCAAATGAAGAGTCCGGTAACTTCTAGAAGATGGCAGCAATTTTTAAAGACCCTTTCTCAGATATTAAATATTAACTTAGGAGTAGTTGATGAATCAGGTAAGTTGATTGTTAGTTTTTTAAATGCAAATAAAATTGATGATCAAGATTATTTTCAATTGCTTTCTGATTATAAAATTTTCTTTTATAATATAATTGATAATATTGATTCAAATATTGAAATACTAACTGATCCTTTTGGCCTATTAATAGCCATTGTTCCACTTGCTGATAATAATTATCTTATTTTGGGAGGAATTCAGGAAAAAGCTAGCATGTATGATTCAGATAAGTTATCACATCAACGAGATAAACATAAAGAAATTAAAAAAAGTAATATTATGATGAATAGTCACGTATTAATTAGCAGGGAAGAGCTAAAACTAAAAGCTGAAAGTGCTAAAAAACTATATAACCAGCTTATAAATATGACCAAAGAAAGAAATGAACTTGGGGAAAAAATGATGCTTCTAACTGCACTTGAAGAGTATAATAAGCTTTTACTTTCTCTTATTCAGCCGGAAATCTTTAATATTAAACCATTATTAGATTTAATTAGTAGTTCATTGATTATTCTTTTTGATGCTGATGCATCCTGGGTTTTTTCTCATTGTAATAATCAATAGTATGCTGCTTCTCGGGGAAATTGTAAGAACATTTTAGTAGTATTAAGAGAGAAGTGGACAGGTATTATCAATAATAATGGAAAATTTACAAATATAAAAGAAGCATGGTCTGAAATAGAGAATACTATATTATCGGATTTTAATATAGAAACAACAATCATAGAACGAGAAGAATTTAAGGCAACTATAGGATTAGTAAATCCCAAAAATAATGTAAAAAAGGCTTTGAGTAATTTTTCCAGGATGATGACTATTGCCCTGGAAATGCAGAGTTTTTTTAATACGCTTCATTATCGCTTGGGATACTTACTTAAATATTTAAGGCAGGGTATAATTAGTTTTAATATTCATGGGGAAATAGTCACTTTTAATCAGACTGCTAAAGATTTTTTAACTTCTCAAGGGGTTGAATTAATTCCAGGAACCTGCCATGATACGTGTTCTTTGTATAAACCAATTAATCGAGCAATTGATAATGTTATCAAGAATGGAGTTGAACATCTGGGAAAAGAATCAATTATTGAAACTAAAATTTCTAAGTTTTATTTGAAATGGGATGTAGTTCCTTTAAAGGATAAAAACGAAAATATTCAAGGAGCTATACTAGTATTTGAAGATATAACAGAGATAAATAAATTAAAACATCAAATTCAGGAACAAGAGCGCAAGGCAATTGCTGGCAATCTGGCAGCAGGGTTTGCCCATGAAATACGTAATCCACTATCTGTAGCAGGAGGAGCTATACAATTATTGGAAATTATAGATGATCCTAAAAGACAAAATAATCTAATACATAAATTGCGGGGAGAATTAGACCGCATAAATCAGATTCTTACAGATTTTTTAGATATTGCCAAACCTAATAAACAAAGGGAATTAATAGCGATTAAACTACCCAAAATAATTGAAGAAATACAATTTTTAATTAAAAGTGATACTAATCTTAATAATGTTAGCTTAATAATTCAAAAACCACCTAATAATTTTCCTTTGATTAAGGGAGATAGTACTCATTTGAAACAGGTATTTTTAAATATTATGAAAAATGCCATAGAAGCAATGGAAGATGGGGGTAAGTTAGAAATAGCTTATTGTCATAAGAATGAAAGTGTAAGCATAGTTTTTAAAGACAATGGGCCAGGTATCCCTGAGAAACACTTACCCCTTATATTAAGGTCTTTTTTCACCACTAAGGTTGAAGGAACAGGCTTAGGATTATCGGTTAGCTCAGAGTTAGTTAAGAATATGGGAGGGGAATTAAAGATTGAAAGTGAATTAGGAAAGGGTACTATTGTGCGAGTAATTTTTCCTCTATTTAAATGAAAGTATTAATTGTTGAAAGGAGATAAAATGAATAAAACTGATCTGGTTGTTATTGATGATGATGATGGTATACTTTGGTTGATGGAAGAAATTTTAATAGAAAAATACTCCTATAAAACCTGCCAATCTGGTTTGACCGGTCTCCAATGTATTGAAGAATATCAACCTCGGTTAGCAATTATAGATTTGAAATTAGGTGGAGGGATGAATGGTCTTGATGTCGCTAAAAAGATTCCTGAGAAATGTGATGAAATTGTATTATTTTTTTGACTGGTTATAGTAAAACAGTTATCGAAAACCTGGATAAAAAAATTACCTGTAATTAAAGTAATTGAAAAACTCTTTGATGTGAAAGAATTAATGAATATAATAAGTGAATTTTTAAATGGGGATATGAGGAAAAGTATTTAGATTCAAGAAATCTCATCTTTATCAAATTCATTGATTAAATATAAAAAGAATTCTTTAAAAGAAACATCTAAACCAGATGCAATCTTGTAAAGAGTATTTATAGTCGGTGATCTCTTGTCTTGTTCTAAATGGCTGATAAAAGACTGGGATAAGTCAGATCTTAAAGCAAGTTCTTGTTGAGAAATTTTTTTACTTTTTCTAATTGACATTATCTTTTTTCCAATATCAAGCATAATTTACACCCCTTATGACAAATTAATTATAACCTATAGAAATAGAAAGTCAAGTAAAATAACTATTGATATTAATTTAATGATATGCTGTATTAGTTTACTTGAAGTTAAAAAGATTTTTTATTACTATATAACTATAGTAATAAAAAGGGGGGAGAGTTAACACGTGGATATTGGAAAAAAGATAAAGCATTTAAGAGAATCTAAGAATATAAGTCAAACTGAGTTAGCGAAAAGCTCTAAATTGAGTCAGGCTTTTATTAGCTCGATTGAGAATGATCATAAACGAATTTCTTTAAATGCCCTTGAAAAAAATTGTATTGCTTTAAAAATAGATATTGTTGATTTTTTTATTGGAGACAAAAAATCCCTATATTTAAATGATGATATGGAAAAAAATAATCCTGAACTATTTAATTTAATTATAGAATTAGAAAAATCAAGTCCTAATGAAATTAAAAAATTAAGAGAGTTCTTAAAAGAAATAAATAAGGATAGGAAGTAAATATAGATTTGACATATCGGGATTGATACCTTATACTAATAAACTGTCAGGCTTAGACGATTAATTAAAGATAATCATCTGAGCTTTTTTTATGCATACATAAAAGAAATTCAACTTGAATATTAGCTGTACTTATTGCGAAATTGGCGGGACTTAAACTCATATCTTTGATTCATTTCTCAAAACTCTAAAGGTTTAGG
>JBDNGI010000374.1:0-6030 GCA_041689345.1 Halanaerobiales bacterium | reverse complement strand
ATTACCCAACATTCTTTCTGTACCATCCAATTTTAGCCAGGACTCATCTATAGAATAAACATGAATTGCATTAAGGGGGACAAATTTTTTAAGAAATAAAGTAATTTGTAAAGAACGTTTAAGATAAAGTCCCATACGTGCATCTATAATTTTAATATCTGGAATACGTGGTATTTCATATAATCTATTAACAGTTGTTATATTATAGTTTTTTTTAAGGGCAGAAGAAGCTGCCAGTACAACTGCCCCTTGTTGAGTCTGATCCCCTACTACTGCAAGACAAACTTTTAACGGGTCCCAACCATGATCAACTGCTTCGATACTGGCGAAAAATGATTTCATATCAACACAGAGTATTTTATTGTTTGGTAGTTGTTCGTATTTAATGTCCATCAAAACACCCCATAATATTACAATTAATTAAACATTTGTTCGTTGTTTATATTTTATCATACGAGTGTTTGTTTAGCAAGGGGCCTTTCCTCTTCTTTTCTTATCTCTACAGTATTTTCTTTAAGTACCTGTTTAGTTCTATCTCCTGCCTCTAGAGAATTAAGATAGACTATTTCTTCAGGAATAATCTTGATAATTTTTAAGTCAGCTGTTTGATCTTTAAATAAATAAGGGGCCGGTGTGTATATTTTTGCTTCATCTAATAAAAATTCATCATCAAAACTAGTCTTTGCTTTACCAAAGATTTGTACTCCTTTTATACGGCGGTAATTCAATATAACCTTTTTAAGTATATTAATAACTCAACTTTCGGAGATGAAATATACGCGCAAAAACCGGTTAGCCATAACTTCATTCACTGAAAAAAGCTAATTCCCCATTCCTCTTCCAGGCTATAAATAACAAAATAAACTCACTTCGCTTTGCTACGTTCAAACAGAATTTTGTTACCCATTTATAGCCTTCCATGCGGGATGGGAGCTTTTTGTAATGTTCATTCAGAAAATGGCTAACCTGAAAAATATAAGAACTCCGAAATTTGTATTAATAATATATGTACTAATAAAACCCCCAAAAATTGGGGGCTATTTGTTAGTATTACTAAGTTTATAAATATATCTCAAACTATTTTTTTATATTTAATTTGTTTATTACTAAACCAGTTAATAGCTTAGGATAAAAATCAGTAGACTTTTGCGGCATTCTTTCACCTTGGTTTGCAACACTCTGTACATCTTCAACAGGTGTAGGGTTTAGTAAAAAGACAGCCTGATATTCCTTCTCTGGGGATTTATCTACCATATCCAATGCCATTTCACGATAACGAACATAGTCTGTATATTTCTTTTCAGCTAAGGCCTCTTCATCTATTTCTAGATATCTTTCCAGGATAGTCTTGTGTAGAATAACAACATCAAGATTACGCCATACATCTGATTTATCAGGTACAAGTGTTTTCATTGTTTGCTCATTTTTAAGGGTTAGGCTCCAGTATTTTTCTTCTTCTCGAGCCTTAAATCCGATGGTATGTTTTTCCCCCTGGTCTTCATCCAATTTTTTATAGAGTTCATTTGAAGAATTATATTTATTTAATTCGAATTCTTTAGATGCCTTTGTAAGGAATCTATCCAAATTAAAATCTGTGAGTCCATACACAAGACGATGTGTGGCCAAAATACTCATACCAGGGTCGTCGATATTAACAAAAGTCATCAAACGATTAGCAAATCCTTCAGCACCTATAGATTCCCATCCTTTTTCAAGGGATTCATTGCAAAAGTTAATAGCTGTCTGGTAACGGTGATGGCCATCTGCAATATAAAGTACTTTAGCCTTCATCTCTTCCTGAATGGAAGCAAGCAGGCTATTATCAGTTACCTTCCAAATAATATGTAAGTTGCCATCTTCATCATTTACCTTGATTAACGGTTTTTTATTCTCAATAGCTTGATTTAATAAATTCAAAATCTTTTGTTCTCTATCTGAATATAACATGAAAATATGTCCAAAATTTGCTTCTGTTGCTCGCATTAAATTAAGACGGTCTGCTTTTGGCCCGCCCATAGTATTTTCATGGGCTTTAACACCATCTTCACCGACTAATTTACCCATACCAACAAAACCTTTTCTTACTCTTTTTTGACCATTAACCATATATTCCTGCCAATACGCATAAAAAGACGGTTCATCTTCTCTAAGTAATATATCATTATCAATCCACTCTTTGAAATTATCTGCAGTAGTCTGATAATTATCCTTCCCAGGTTCAGCCTTACTTAAAATCATTCTAACAATATTATAATCACTAATTTGATATAGTTTTTCTCTACTTTTAGAATCAATTTTATCATAGGGTTGTGAAACTACTTTGTTTAAGTCTTCAACCTTCTCCTCATTATAACGATAGCCGTGAAATGGATATACTTCTGCCAATGTTCATACCCCCTAAAAGTAATTTTTAATTATAAGATTTTATAAATACTCCAATACTTGTAAATAATTCTTTAAGTTATTTTCATACATAAGATACCATAATTTCAGAACTTAGTCAAACTTTAAATTCCTTCAACTAAACCATTTATCGTAATATCTTTTGGGTTAAGACCTCCCACTTCTCCAGTCTTTTTCCGCCCGCCATCTTTCGCCATCTGGGAGTAGCATTTTATACCCTTTTTCAATAATTTCTCCCTGCTGCATGACATAGACCTGGTCTGAAACTTTTCTAGCCAAATTAAAATTATGGGTAATATATAACATTGAAAAACCCTGTTTGTTCTGTAATCCTTTCAATTCTCTAAGAATATTAGCTTGAATTGAAGGATCAAGCATAGAAGTAATCTGGTCAGCAATTAATAACCTTGGATCTGTTACCAGCGAACGAGCAATGGCAACCCGTTGACGTTGCCCACCGCTTAAATTTCTACAAGAACGATTTAAAAAAGCAGATGTAATCGGTAATTGAACTTTTTTAATAATACTAATAGCTTTTTCTTTTCTAGCAGCAGTATCTCCCCACTTTATAATATCAAGTGGTTCTCGCACAACTTCTAGCACAGATAACCGATCACTGGTAGCAGAAAAGGGATCCTGAAAAACTATCTGCAGGCCTCCTATCATTTTAGTAGCCCATCTATTCTCAACTTTTTTACCCTTAAATTTTATTTGACCACTATCAGGTGACAGAACACCAGCTAAAACATGAGCTAATGTAGATTTACCAGAGCCTGATTCACCTAGCAGGGCTACTACTTCACCACTCCTAATCTTTAAATTTACTCCTTTAACTGCTTCAACATAACTACCGTTTTTTAGTTTATATATTTTATTTATGTTCTTTGCTTTCAAAAAAGTTTCTATTCCACCTTTGTTACAAGCCACCATTCTTTCCACACCAATATATTTTAATTTTGGCCTTTGATATTGACAACTTGCATCACTCTGAGGGCAACGAGAATAAAAATTACACCCTTTGATAGAATCATTTTCAGCTGCTCCCTTAATTCCCCATAAATCTTTATACTGAAATAATTCAGGAGAAGAATTTAATAATCCCCTAGTATAACAATGGCGGGGATTCTTAATAACTTCTTTTGTAAGTCCCATCTCAATAAATTTTCCTTTATACATAGTTATTAACTTAGAGGTAAGGTTCTTAATTGTTCTCATATCATGCGAGATAACAATCATTGTAAATCCATATTTTTTCTTCAACTCATTTAATAACTCCATAATTTGGTTTTTGCTAACTGGATCTAATGAAGTAGTCGGTTCATCAATAATAAGTAATTCAGGATCACATGCTAAAGCCATAGCTATAAGAACCCTCTGCCTCATCCCCCCTGATAATTGATGAGGATAATGTTTCTGCCATTTAGGATTTAACCCTACCATTTCAAAAAGTTCTATTATTTTTTTATCTAGTTCTTCTTGAAAAAGATTATAATGAGTCTTGATTGATTCTTTTATCTGTTCTTTAATTGTAATTACAGGGTTAAGTACCTCCAGCGAATTTTGAAATACTATGGCAATTTCCTACCAACGATATTTTCTTAACGTTTTTTCCGATAATTTCAGGAGATTTTGATTTTTATATAAAACCTTACCAGTAATTTTACCTTTCCTTATTAATCCCATAATCCCGAGGGCCAATGAACTTTTTCCACTTCCTGATTCACCAATAATACCTAAGGTTTCACCCTTTTCTATCTTTAATAATACATTATCTACTGCTGTCACCTTTTCCTCTCCAGAATTATAAACAATAGATAAATCTTTAATGTCCAATAAATACTGATTATCTGTCACCTTACTCACCCCTATTTTATTTACCCAAACTATATATTTCTTCTAATTCCCGGCTGAGAAAAGCCAATGAAACAATTAACAGAGATAAAGCTAACCAGGGATATAAAAGCCACCATTTCCAAAAAGGAGTATAATATATACCTTTAAAATTTACTGCATGATGTATTATTAAACCCCAGCTTTTAGAAGTAGGATCACCTAACCCCAAAAAGGATAGCCCGGCTTCAGCTACTATTGCTCTACCTGATAATCTAATTATATTAACTATTACCAAGGGAAAGACTTCCGGCAAAAAATGTTTTCTGACTAAATAGAGGACGCTAGCCCCATAAGTTTCTGCTGATTTTATGTAATCCATCTCTTTTAGCATTAAAACTTGAGAACGAACAATTCTAGCCGGAATAACCCAAGAAAAAAGGGAAAGAACCAAAATAATATTCAGTAGACTAGGTCCAAAAAAAACAGCCAGAACAATCATGACTGGTAAACCTGGTATTATTATCATTATATCTACAATACGCATAATAATTTTATCAATTAGACCACCACAATAACCTGATATAATACCAATAATACCCCCTCCAAAAGCTGCCAACAAAGCTGTACCAAAACCTACCACCAAACTAATTCTAGCTCCATATGATATTTGAGACCAAATATCATAACCTAGTTCATCAGTACCAAAGATATGTTCCTTTCCGGGTGATATCAAAGAAGGCCCTGAAGATTTATCAGGTGGATGTATTGAAAAATAAGGGGCAAAAACAGCAATCAATATTATTGCAAATATAAATAAAATACTAATTTTCCCAGACAAGGAATTTTTTTAATAACATTAGCCATTTTTAATATTAATTTCATCTTACCCACTCATTTCTTTTCTTTTTAAATATTTCTGATCTTCATTTATAACTCGAGGATCAATTATTTTATAAACAAAATCAGCTATATAATTTGCTGTCAAAACGAAAATAGAAACTACCAAAAATATCCCTTGTATAAGGGGAAAATCTCTAACCATTACAGCTTCTCTCATTAAATGCCCAAGACCAGGGTAAGCAAATACATTTTCTACCAGAATAGCGCCTCCTACCAATGAACCAAGGCTCAAAAATACTCGGGTTACAATAGGTAATAAAGCATTTCTGATAACATAATTTATAATAATACGTATCTTAGTCAAACCTTTAGCCCGAGCAGTCCAAATATAATCCTTTTCCAAAACAGAAGTAACACTATTCAGATATACTTCCCAAAATCATCCCCAGAATTGTGCTTATCAAAATCGCAATAATAACTAAGAAAAATGTCCAGATTAACCGTCGTACAATAATATTGCTAACCGATTCATTATAATATAAACTATACCCCATATCCCCCTGTAATAACTTTCCTAAATAGCTTAGATACTGTTCAACAACCGGTTTATTTAATCCATAGTATTCCAAGTAGTGCTGACGCTGTTCTTCTGAAAACATTACCTCCTGCCCTTGATCTGAGGAAAGATATAAAAAGGGGTCCCCGGGCATTACCCGAGGAAGCAAAAAATTAAGGGTAATAATAATTAATAATGTAATTATATATTCATATAATTTGACTCTTCCCCTTTTTCTCATTTTCTAGTTCCTTTCCAAATATGATAATTTACTATGTGTTAGGTTATGGTGATCAAACATAAACATCCAGCCATCATATTTTTTAGGACGATATACTGTGTAGCCTGAAGTATAGTAGAGAGGTATTTCAGGAACATCTCCAGCTAGTAAATCCTGT
>JBDNGI010000373.1:0-8993 GCA_041689345.1 Halanaerobiales bacterium | reverse complement strand
TTTTTCTGTGACGTTATCCACCATATGGCTCTAAACCACATTGTTAAAGGCTTATGTGTACCTTGGTGTGAATGTCCTCGGATATTCTCTCATACCTATATACTATATCTTGTATGCACATCAGTCAAGTGGATACCCAGGATAATATATTATCTAAATAGTGCCTACAAAATTATTCAGTAGGTACTTTTTTTTGATAACTTTACTTATAGAAGAGAATAAGCTTACAGTTGAGGATAGTAATACCTGGGTGATCAGCGACACGTCACGGTCTGTTTATGTGATTCTTTATAAAAGAGAGAATTTTCCCTGATTGACCTTGTACATATGTCCAAAATTAAAAAGGTATAAGCTGAAAGTTGTAGAAATATTATTTAAAATGTATTTCATTCAGTTTGTCTGGGATCCTGATCCGACTTTATCAAATATTTTATTAATCAGCATAGCTTTATGCTATGACTATATTATACTGGGGGGGAATAAAATTTGGTTAATGTAGAAATATGTTTAGGAAGCCATTGCAGTTTAGTGGGAGCGATAGATATACTTGATCTCCTGGAATCATTACAGGAGGAATACCCTGATCAAATAAAGATCAACAAAGAAAAGTGCATGGATATATGTGGCGAAATTAAAAATGCACCAGTTGTTAAGGTTGATGATGAAATTATCTATTCTGCTCAAAGTCAATTAGTTATGAGTAAGATAATGGAGAGGATAAAATGGGCTTAAAAGGAATCTATACAGATATTGTTAAAATCCGTAGATTGGTTTTCACTGAAGTAGCGAAATTAGGATTGTTAGCTAAAGATTATGAAGAATTTGATAAGATTCCTTATAAAATTATTAATACTGAAGAACCTACTTATCGTTCCAGTATTTTTAAGGAACGCGCAATAGTTGCAGCCAGGGTTAGAATGGCCCTTGGTATGGATTATGAAGATAATCAAGAACATAAGCTTTTATCAACAGACATTGAAAAATTCCTTGAGATAGATAATCAGCTTAAGGGACAGCTTGTAAATGTAATTAGATTTGCCTGTGAGAAATGTCCAACTAATGCTCATTATGTTACCGATAATTGTCGTAAATGTTTGGCTCACCCCTGTAGTATAGTCTGTCCAGTTAATGCTATTACGATCGGGGAAGAAAGAGCTATAATAGATCAAGAGAAGTGTATTAATTGTGGTAAATGTTTACAGGCCTGCCCTTATAATGCTATTGTTAATTATCAACGCCCCTGTGCCGCGGCCTGTGGTGTAGATGCTATTGAAAGTGATCAATATAATCGAGCCAGGAATGTAAGGGCTATTATTGCTCCCTCATTTGTAGGACAGTTTGGTCCACTGGTATCAGCTGAAAAGATAATTGCCGCTATAAAAAAACTGGGAATTTCGGAGGTGAAAGAGGTGAGTCTTGGTGCTGATGCTGCCTCATTGCATGAAGCTGAGCTTTTTAATGAAAAGGTCCCGGGAAATCAATCATATTTAGGAACTTCTTGCTGCCCATCCTGGACATATATAGTAGAGAAACATGTTCCAGAGGCAAAGGAGAATATTTCACCTTCCTATTCACCGATGGTCTTTGCGGCAGATGCAGTTAAAGAGAATAACCCAGAAAGTAAAGTAATTTTTATAGGTCCCTGTGTTTCAAAGAAATTAGAGGCATTAAAAAATGAGGTTAAGGATCATGTAGATTATGTAATTACCTTTGAGGAATTGGCAGCAATTTTTGTAGCAGCAGACATCGAGTTAACTCAAATTGATGAGGAAGTTGAAATAAATGATGCATCTTATTATGGAAGGGCTTATGCTAATGCTGGTGGTGTAGCTAAAGCAATTCAAACAAATCTAGCTGAGGAATATAAAAAAGATGTCAATATAGTAACAGCAGATGGATTAAGCGAATGCAAAAAAATGTTATTAAAGGCAGTTAATGGACAGTATGAAGGCTATTTGTTGGAAGGTATGGCTTGTCCAGGGGGATGTGTAGGTGGGCCAGGTACATTATTAACTACTAAAAGAGGAGCAAAAAATGTAGAGAAGTTCGCTGGAGAATCCCCATATAAATATGCTTTTGAAAATATGAATAATTTGTTGGATAAGAATTAAAGTTTAATCCTGGTCCGTAGAAACTAAAATAAATATTTGTATAATTATAAATAGGCGCGTTAATTAAAATGATAGTGTCGGTTTAGCTAGCTGCTAAGTAGAAGGCTCATTTCTTCAGGGGAATGAGCCTTGTTTAAGAAGACGAATTAATAAATTATTTACTATATTTATTGGACAAATAAATATAGTAGTTCAGTTAATCTATAATCAAAAATAGATTAATAATAGGTTTAATAATACTTAAGAATGGTTGACAATATTCTTAAATAATGATATTTTAATATTATTAATACTATTTACCCGTATATGGTTGTAGAATAAATAATAATACTTTAATAACTAGAAGGGGGTTTCCAGTGAAGAAAAAAATTAATATCGCACTTATATTTATTATATTTATTATATTTATACTTTCTTTTTCAATAAACAGTTTTGCAAAAGTAGATTTAGGGGATAGGGGTAATCAGGTTAAAGAGATACAGCAGTTGTTGAACAATCTGGGATATGATGTTTCGATCGATGGTATATATGGCTATCGGACAAAAGAGACCATTAAAGATTTTCAATTAAGTAATGGTCTGACAGCTGACGGAATCGTCGGTGATAAAACACTAAACTTATTGATAGAAAGAACTAAAGACATTGCTTATGTGGTAAAAGAAGGAGATTCTTTATCTGAATTATCATTGAGGTTTAATTCTACTGTAGCTATTATTAGAGAGAAAAATCAATTAAAGTCTGATAAGATTATTGTAGGGAAGACTATATTAATACCCAAAACCGGGACGGGCGATGGTCGGATAGAAAGTGTATATGAGACAATTGACCATAAAATACAGGCAGGGGATGCTTTATCTATTCTGGCTAAAAAATATGGCAGCAGTGTCCAGGCTATAAAAGAAGCAAATAATTTACGTGATAATCAAATATATATCGGACAAATACTGACTGTGCCTCATTTAAGTGAGGGATTAGACCAGGCATTTGTATTAAATAACAATTCTTTTATCTGGCCGGTAAGGGGCAGGATTTCTTCTTCATATGGTAATAGGACACACCCAATAACAGGTAAGAAACAGTTTCACGGTGGAATAGATATTGCAATTCCAACTGGTACACAGGTCAGGGCGGCAGCCGCTGGTAAAGTTATACAGAGTGGTTGGGTAAAAGGATTTGGCTATACTATAGTAATTGATCACGGAAAGAAAGTAAGAACACTATATGCTCATAATTTTCGTCTATTAGTGACATCAGGAGATAGAGTAAGAAAAGGAGATAAAATAGCTTTATCTGGAAGTACAGGTGAAAGTACAGGGCCACATCTTGATTTTAGAATATATACAAATGGAGAAACAGTTAATCCTCTAAGTTATTTGCCTTAAAGAAAGAAACTATAAAAAGCTTAAATAAACAGGAAGGCTACTATCTTAATTTCCAAGAAGTAGTCTTCTTTTTTATACTTTCTTAAAGATTATACAAATAAATCCCATAAAATAAAAGTTTCATCAAAAGTTAAATAATTAAAAGTTCTTGACAAACTTCAAATATAATGATATTTTATATTTAATACGGGATACCGGTATAATGTAGTGTAAATATTTTTCTCCATAAACTATGTAGGGGTAAGGTGATGAAGATATGTTACCAAGGATTTTATTTGATCTAGGATTTATTAAGATCTATACATTCGGATTTACAGTTGCATTGGGGATTCTCTTAGGTACTTATTTTTCTTTGCAATTGGCAAAAAAGAAGGGAATTTCAAAAGAACTAATTATTGATACTCTACTTTATGGTTTCATTGCAGGTATAATAGGAGCAAGATTAATATATGTCCTATTAAATCTCCCTGAATATTTAGCAGAGCCAGTAAGGATAATTCATATTGATGCTGGAGGCATGTCCTTACATGGTGGATTATTGGGAGGCCTGCTGGTTGTAATTTATCAGGGCATAAAGAATAAGATATCTATCTGGGATATATTAGATGTTTTATCACCAGGAACTGCACTGGCTATAGCAATTGGGCGTATAGGCTGTGACCTATATGGTATACCTACAGACGTACCCTGGGGTATATATTACCAGGGAATAAAAGTACATCCAATTCAGGCTTATTCTTTTATTTATAATTTAGGTTTATTTTATTACCTCTGGCGTAAAAATAAAGATAACATATTTAAAGGTGCTATATTTTTAAGATTTATAATTATATATTCAGTTTTTCGTTTTTTCCTTGAATATGTTAGAGGGGGAGATTTTATCTGGGATTTATTTAATGTCGGACAGATAACGAGTATTGTTCTGATGTTAATAGCTGGTTTAATATATTGGAATAGCTCCAGAAAGGCAATTAAATAAAGTATATATTGTTATTGGGTTAATCAATATATACCTTTATAATAGAAACTATTAAATACAGATTATTAAATTTAGGAGATGAGAAAAAATGAATTCAATTTGTTGTGATGAAAAGAAGAAACTAATACTCAGGTTAAGAAGGCTGGAAGGACAGATTAGAGGGATTCAAAGAATGGTAGAAGAGGATAAATACTGTGTAGATATTCTGACTCAGATAGTTGCAGCTAAGGGGGCCTTACAGAAAGTTGCTTTAAAAATACTTGATGATCATATGCATGGTTGTGTTCAGCGGGCCATTCAGGAAGAGGATACTGAGAAAAATGTAGAAATAGTAAATGAGCTGATGACTGTACTGGCTAAATTCTCCTCATGATTGAGAAAACGAGAAATAAAATATGAGTGAGATATTATATGTTTCCTTAATTGGTTTGGTGACAGGTATATTTGGTACAACAGGCGGCGGGCTAATAGTAATTTTGATAAAGAAGCTTAATGAAAAATTATTGAGTTTTGTACTGGGATTTTCAGCAGGTATCATGACAGTAGTAGTTTTTTTAGACTTAATACCGGAAGCATTAGCTGTTGGATCGATCTGGACAACCCTTTCTGGTATCATCCTGGGTAGTATTTTGATAGCATTATTAAACCTTATTTTTCCACACCATCAGTTCTCGGGACAGGAAGAGCAGATTAAATATCTTAAGACAGGTTTGTTACTTGCTTTTGGCATTGCAATTCACAATATACCGGAAGGACTGGCAATAGGTGCAGGTTATAGTGCTGGTAGTTCATTGGGTCTGGGCTTGGCAATTATAATGGGGGTTCAGAATTTACCTGAGGGAATGGCTGTTGGTGCTACCCTAACACTTGGTAAGATGGATAATATTAAGATCATTATTATTACAGCCCTCTCTGGTATACCAATGGGTATAGGGGCTTTTCTGGGCTCTTATTTAGGGGGAATCTCAGATATAGTTTTATCATTATCTCTTGGTTTTGCTGCTGGAGCTATGCTTTATATTACTTTTGATGACCTTATTCCTGATGCACATGAAAAGACAGAGGGGATGACGGCTATCACAGGTATTTTAAGTGGAGTAGTACTTGGACTATTATTGACAAATTATTTGTAAATGAACTTAGTATCACTTTAATCTTCAATTCCAAATAACAAATGATAACATGACAAAACCTACTAATTTCAGTTGACAAATAAATAGTGCTATGTTATAGTTAAATTATACCCTGTAGGGGTAGGAGGTAGTATATATTTCAAGGAGGTGACTTAAATGGCTAAAGATCCAGTATGTGGAATGGATGTAAACCCAGAAGAAGCAGCTGCTACTTATGAGTATAATGGTGAAACCTATTACTTCTGTTCAGATCATTGTAAACATAATTTTGCAGAAAATCCAGATAAATATGTAGAGTCAGATGACTGTTGTCACTAAATAATAAATATAGATGATTTATTGCTAAAAATTATTAACCCTGATTAAAAGCCCGGTCTTCTGAAGGTCGGGCTATTATAACAGATTCTTTATTTCAACATAAAGATAATAAATAATAGTTATGAATTCATTTCATAGTTACTTGACAAACTAAAATAGAAGTGTTATATTGAATACATAAGATACCTAGTAGGGGTATTGAGTATAATAAATAATTTGAATAACATATACGGAGGTGTATTAATAATGGTAGAAAGAGCAATTGCATTAAAGAAAGCAATACTACAGTTAGAAGGGATGACTTGTTCCAGTTGTGCTCAAACAATAGAGAAGGCTTTAAATAAAGCTAAAGGTGTTCATAAGGCACAGGTTAATTTTGCAGCAGAAAAAGCATATGTCGAATATGATCCCTCTACTATTAATGAAAATAAGTTAGCAGAGGTTGTACGCGGAACAGGATATGATGTAAAAGAAGAGAAAGAAAAAGCAATACTTAAGATTGGTGGTATGACCTGTGCTAGTTGTGCATCAACAATAGAGAAGGCTTTAAATAAAGCTGATGGTGTCTATGAGGCCAGTGTGAATATAGCATCAGAGAAAGGTACAGTTGAATATGATCCTTCTGTACTTTCAAAAGATGATTTCAAAAAGATTGTAGCTGCAACTGGTTATGAGGTTGTAGGATTTGAAGGTGATGAAACAACTGCCAGCGATGAAGAAGAGGATTTGAAGAAGGTAAAGAAAGCCAAAACAAATATGTGGGGGACCTGGATTTTTACAATACCGATTATTCTCTGGATGATACCTGAGATGGTCTGGGGTATTGCCTGGCCTAATATGACTATATTTAATTTAGGTATGATTGTATTAGCACTTCCACCTTTATTTCTCTATGGTAAAAAGACCTTTGTAACTGCTTATAGGGCAGTTAGTCATGGTAGCGCCAATATGGATGTGTTGATAGCCATTGGTACTGGAGCGGCTTTTATTACAGGTCCGGCAGTATTCTTTACACCCATAGCAAATTACGCTGGAGTGGCTGCTATGATCATGGCCTTTCATCTGACAGGTAGATATATTGAAGAGACCGCCAAAGGCCGTGCTTCTCAGGCTATTAAGAAATTACTGGAACTGGGAGCTAAGACAGCTAGAATAATTGTAGATGGGCAAGAAAAAGATATTCCAATTGAAGATGTTCAACCAGGTGATGTTATGTTGATAAAACCTGGTGAGAAGATTCCTACAGATGGAGAGATAGTAGAAGGGAAATCAACAGTTGATGAATCGATGGCAACAGGGGAATCAATGCCTGTTGAAAGAACTGTAGGTGATGAAGTAATTGGTGCGACAGTTAATCAAAATGGATTAATAAAGGTTAAGGCTACTAAGGTTGGTAAAGATACCTTCCTGGCACAGGTTGTTAAAATGGTGGAAGAAGCACAGGGAACAAAGATTCCTATTCAGGAGTTTGCAGATAGGATAACCGGTATATTTGTTCCATCAGTACTAGTAATAACAGCTCTTACATTTATACTTTGGTTAGTATTCCCAGAAGAATTTCGTAGTATCGGTGTCTGGGCACAGAGTTTCTTACCCTGGGTTGACCCAACACTTGGAACAATAACCTTAGCTATTTTTGCTTCAATTGCAGTCTTAGTTATTGCTTGTCCTTGTGCATTAGGTCTAGCGACACCGACAGCCTTGATGGTAGGTAGTGGTATTGGTGCAGAAAACGGTGTCTTAATCCGTAAGGGTGAAGCCATCCAGACAATGAAAGATGTTCATACTATAGTCTTTGATAAGACCGGGACTATAACCAAGGGTAAACCTGAGGTTACTGATCTAGTAACAGCTAATGGTGCTAGTGAGAAAGAACTCTTACAGTTGGCAGCCAGTGTTGAATCCGGTTCTGAACATCCCCTAGGTGTATCAATAGTTAATGGTGCTAAAGACAGGGGCTTTGAAATAAAGCAGGTAAAAGACTTTGGCGCTGTAACAGGTAAAGGTGTCAAAGCTACAATAGATGGTAAAGATGTCCTGGTAGGTAGTCGTAGATTAATGAATGAAGCAGGTATAGATCCCAGTGGACTGGAAGATGATATGATGCGCCTAGAGAACGAGGCCAAGACAGCTATGTTGGTAGCAACGGAAGATAAACTTTTAGGAATAGTGGCTGTAGCAGATGCCTTGAAAGAGGACTCAATGCATGCTATCAGGGAATTAAAGAAAATAGGATTAGAGACTGCAATGATTACTGGAGATAATGAACGGACTGCTAAAGCCATTGCCAAAGAGGTTGGAATTGACCATGTTGTGGCAGAGGTTCTACCTGATGGTAAGGTAGATGAAATCATGAAATTACAGGATAGATTTGGAATAATTGCTATGGTAGGTGATGGTATTAATGATGCCCCAGCTTTAACCCAGGCCAATGTAGGTATAGCTATTGGTACAGGAACAGATATAGCTATTGAGTCATCAGATATTACCCTTGTTCGTGGAGATCTATCAGCAGTTATAACAGCTGTAAAACTATCCAGGGCTACCTTCAGGAAGATAAGACAGAATCTTTTCTGGGCTTTTTTCTACAATATCGTGGCAATTCCATTTGCAATAATGGGACTACTACATCCAGTTATAGCTGAGATCGCAATGGCAACAAGTTCTATTAGTGTTATAACTAATGCAAATATGTTACGCAGGGTTGATGTGAAACCTAGTTATGAACAGGAATAAGTACCTAGTTGTTTTAAATAGATTAAAGTAGGATTAAATATGGGGGATAAGAAATATGCTTTCTTACCCCCTTTATGTAAATAATAACTATACCCTACGAGGGTAAAGTAAGGATGTGTATTGAGGTGATTAAAATGGCTAAGAAGAGCTGGTGGCAGAGGTTTCTGGATAAATTAGTTGCTGTTAATGAAAAAGAATATGGTAATGATGTTCCAGATTGCTGTGCTGATGGTAGGAAAAAAAATAGAGTAATCAAAAGGAAAAACATTAGGGGGCTTAATAGTCCCTTTAATGTATATTGTACTTTATAGTACTATATCTAGATTGGGGTGGT
>JBDNGI010000372.1:0-6506 GCA_041689345.1 Halanaerobiales bacterium | reverse complement strand
TGTTGCTTCTTAATCGAAAGAGAAACTGGGCTACCTTAATGTCAAAATTAGAAGTACCCTTGTGGTGATTTAGACTTTTTCATGAGTGAAGTAATAGCAAAATTGTCGGACGTTTCCCGCCAACGGAAATGGAGAAGAACCGTCAATTAAAGGAGGATAAAGATTGGCTAATATCTTTAGATTTAAGGCCTTTATCTTACTGGAGACCCTTTTAAAAACCCTAATACAAACTTAGAAATTACTATCAAACTCCCTGTAATAGGCACAGCCAACAACAAACCCCAGATACCGTATAATTTAGCCCCGGCAAGCAGAGAGAAAATTACTATTAAGGGATGGAGCCCTACCTCATTACTCATTATCTTTGGACTAATTATACTGCTTTCCAATTGTTGTATTATAAGAAAAAATAATGCAATACTAATAGCTTTGCTTGGAGAGGATATGAGTGCAATAAATACAGCAGGAATACTGCCAATTATAGGAACAATAAAAGGGACCATATTGCTAATTCCTGCCAGAAACCCAAGTAAAATAGAGAAACGAATATTGAAAAACAAAAGTCCTATACCAATTAGTAATCCTACTATAATACTGATCCATATCTGTCCCCTTAGATACCCCAAAAAGATTTTATTAATTTCTACTCCTAATTCAAAAAATATTCTCCGTTTATTTTTAGGAAGACATTTAATTATACCCTTTTTAATTTTATCCATATCTTTTAAAATATAATAGCTTATAAATGGTGCAATAACTAAGCTTAAGAGCATTGATAGTGAATTAATAAGTAATTCAGTAAAATTCTCCATAAATTTTATTACCTGTTCTTCGGATTTGCTAAGGGTTCTATCTAAAACCTCTTTTATAATTGGCGGCATATTCACTCTATGATATTCTTGATTTAACTGATCTATATAATTGTCTATTTCTTTAATATATTCAGGTATTGTGGTTGTAAGGTGCTCTAATTCATTTAGAAATGCTGGTATAATTATAAACGATATAATTATTAATAGAATTAAAAAAATTATAATCAATATATATATAGCCCAGGTTTTCGGTATATTCTTTTTTCGCAAAAAATAAATCATCGGATAAAATAGATAAGCCAGAATAATCCCTAAAACAAATGGAAGAAGTATAATTCTTACAATAATCAAAAAATAAATTATGCCCCCTAAGAAAAGGAGCATAATTCCTGTTTTCAGATCTTTTTCCTTTATATTAATCATAGTTAACCCCTAATTCTCCTGGGTATTTTCTTCACGAAGCTTTTTTAAAGACTCTTCCAGTTGGCTAATTTTTTTTCCGAAATTTAATTTAGAAGCTATATCTTCGCCCATTGCAGTACCCTCCTTTTCAGTCTTTTTCTTACGCTCATCAGTCGGATTTCTTACTTCCTCTTCCTTATCGCCTTTTTTGTCCTCTACCTCTTTAGAAGAATTTTTAGACTTTTGATCAGCCTCCTCCTTTCCTGTTTCTATATTACTTTCTTTATCTCTCTTACTCTCACTATCATCCTTATTATCTGTTTTCTCTTTGGCAGCACTATTATCAGCTTTTGCCTCTGTTTCATTATCTGTTGTTTGCTTATCCTTATTTTGACTTTCCGTATTTAACCCTTTCTGATCCTCATTACTTTCTTGTCCTGCAACAGCATTACTTGCAGCTCCCTTAGCCGTATTCACAGCCAGTAAAACAACAGCAACTCCAAAGATTCCCCCTATAAGAATACCAGTTAATAATCCATCATTCTTCATTATTGTACCCCCTGGCTTAGTTGTAGTATCATTGAAAAGAGTTCTAAGTTTCTCATATGTAGAATTACAATAATCTATGAATCTTCTCCCTATCCGTTGGTAATATACTTAGATATTTTGCTATTAACTGAATGAATTTGAAGAAATCTTCCATTCTAAACACCTATAAGGTTGATTTACTTGATACCATAAATCAGGTATGAAAAAGTCTCCAGTTACAACTGATTGCAAGAAGCTGGTTAACAAAATCTTGTCTGAACGATAGTGAGTTTGATTTTGTTGCTTCTTAATCGAAAGAGTAACTGGGCTACCTTAATGTCAAAATTAGAAGTACCCTTGTGGTGATTTAGACTTTTTCATGAGTGAAGTAATAGCAAAATTGTCGGACGTTTCCCGCCAACGGAAATGGAGAAGAACCTAATCTATTAAGTATTATACCCATTATAATAATATTTAAACTTAATTATTGTCTTTCATTAATCCTGAAAGCCCTTCTTTATCTATACCAACATATATCTGTGGAACACGGCCTAATATTACTACTTCTGTTACAGGTACTTCTGCTGTTACTTCCACACTCTTACTTTTGAAAGGTACAATCATTTTTAACTCAGTTCTAACTAGAAGATAGATTTTATGACGGGTTTGATTAATACCGGCAGATGTAAAGCTATCATTAACTTTTGGAGGAACAGTAAAACCAGCAGGAACCATCTGCATATTTAAATCAGGGCCATATGCTGCCAGGAGATCTATTCCCAATACTCTAGTTAAAGGAACCTTAAGGGTCTTACGACTTAGTAACTCTAATTCCTTTTGTATAGAAAGAGATATTCGGGAAATGAAACTGTTGATGTATTTTATATTAGGCTGCATTAATACAATATCACCTTGTTCATTATAAACATATTTTACCATATCCTGATAATTTATATTCTCAGTCTCATTTTTAATAGCTTGACTGATTGCTTTATTTGCTATGTTTTTTACCTCTACTTCTGCCAGGCTAAAAAATACCGGTGTTATAGTCCTATGTATTACAAAAAATATTAATAGAAGAATCAAGATAAACGCAAAAACTACTCTCCAAAATTTAAATTTCATAAAATCCCTCCACTTAGTAATATATGCTGGAAATATTAAAATGTGAATAGATAGTCTATATTAAATAGGGTATTATTTTTAATATTAATATGTTATAATAGGGATGATATTTTATAAAGGAGGAAAGTGTGATGGCGAGAAAAAAACAAATTATTATATCATCAGTCATTTTATTAATGGCGATTTTTTTTGGACTGTCTATTGGCGCTATCACCTGGATTATTAAAGATACACCCGATATTTCCAATTATCAAGGCGCCAGTGAAGCTACTATCTTATATACCGCAGATGGACAACTACTTACAAAATTATATAAACAAAATAGAATACATGTCCCTCTAGATAGAATACCTTCTAATCTACAAAATGCAATTGTTGCTATTGAAGATACTAGTTTTTATGTACACCATGGTATAGATTTCCTGGGAATCGCTAGAGCCCTTATAACAAATGTTATAAAAAATCGTTCCAGACCACATGGTGCTAGTACCATTACTCAGCAGTTAGCTGGTAATGCCCTTTTAAACCGGCAAAATGTAACGTATTACAGAAAGATACAGGAAGCATATCTGGCCTTACAATTTGAACGCCTTTATACAAAACCAGAAATACTTGAAATGTATCTAAATGAAATCTTTTTAGGACATAGTGCATATGGAGTTGAGTCAGCAACTCAACAATATTTTAATAAACATGTTTGGGAACTAAACTTAAGCGAATCGGCTTTAATTGCTGGTCTTCCTAAAGGTCCAAACCTATATTCGCCTATTAATAATATGGAAAATGCTATTAGTAGAAGAACTGCTGTTCTTGATAAAATGGAAGAAGTCGGTTATATTACCGCAAAAGAGGCTAAAACAGCCAAAACGCAAGAAATAATCCTATCAGAGTCCAAAAAAAGTAAAGGGGAATTTGCGCCTTATTTTATACGTTATATTAGAGACCAATTAATCGACAGATTTGGTGCTCAGTTAGTCTATAGTGGGGGATTAAAGGTATACACAACACTTGACCCTGAAATACAAAAAAAAGCTGAACTATCAATCAATCAAGCAGTAGAAAGTAAATATATACCTAATGTAGAAAGAAGCAATACCCCCGGTCTATTACAACCACAAATGGCTTTAATAACTATTGATCCAGGTTCTGGTGAGATTAGGGCTATGGTGGGTGGACGAGGTAATGACCAATTTAACAGAGCGGTACAAGCAGTTAGACAACCTGGTTCTGCCTTTAAGCCTTTTGTTTATACAACTGCCGTTAAGCAAGGATGGACAGCATCTTCTATTTTAAATGATATGCCTATGCTTGCTAAAAAAGAAAAAAATGAGCCCCTAAAAATATGGCCTAAAAACTATGAAAATGAATACAGGGGACTAGTTAATTTAAGAACTGCATTAAAACACTCAATCAATGTTGCAGCAGTAAAATTGATGATGCATGTAGGTATTGATAAAACAATTGAAACTACAGAATCAATGGGTATTACTACACTACAGCCTGCAGATAAGAATAAGGATCACCTATCTTTAGCCCTTGGTGGACTAAATAAAGGGGTTACACCTATGGAGATAGCTTCTGCTTACGGTATCTTTGCAAATCAAGGTATCTGGGTTGAACCAATTGCTATAAGGAAAATAATGGACAAACACGACAAGGTCCTGTATAATGCTCATCCAGAAAAAAGAATAGTTCTTACTGAAGATGAGGCCTATATTATGACAAGTATGCTGCAATCAGTAACTAGTGATGCGGGTGGTACTGGATGGCGTGCCCGTCTAGGCAAGCAGCCAGTAGCCGGAAAGACCGGGACAACTAATAGTTATACTGATGCCTGGTTTGTAGGTTATACACCTGAGTTGGTTACAAGTGTCTGGATAGGTGAGGATAATCTTTTAACTATGGAGTATAACCAGAAAGATGAAAATGGCAAGCTCCTCTTCCCTGAAGGTAATAGTGGAAGGATTGTCTCAAGTTCCGAGGCAGCCAGACTTTGGGGTAATTATATGCGTGATGTTGTAAAAGATATGCCAATAAGCTATTTTAATAAACCAAATACAATTGTAAGTGATGTAGAGGTTGACCCGATTACTGGTCTGTTACCAAATGAGTATACAGTAAATACAGCAAAAGAAGTATTCAGAAAAGAAAATGTTCCTACTGAAGTTAATACACTTCACCAAGCTACGGCAAATATAAGTATTGATAAAGAATCCGGGCTAATTGCCACATCAGAATGCCCAGCAGAAAATATAGTTGAATATCAATATTTTGTTGATAATAGAATTAAAATAGGTAGTAGAAAAATAAAGTTTGGTACCGATTTTGAAAAATTGAATGAAAATACTAGAGGAGAAAATAGTCCTGATCAAATAGAAACTGATATCAATGGTATATATATTATTGATGATTTTGAACCTATACAAAAAATAGATCCAGTCACTGGTGTTCCTGTCACATCTGAAGTTGGAGAATTGGTATATGAAAAGGTTCCGACTGAAGAATGTGATTTACATGGAACCCCAAAAAATAATATAATTGATAATATCTGGGACTTCTTTAATAAAATCAATAATGAAGATGATAGCGAGTAAAGGGACATTTTGCTATTACTTCATTCATAAAAAAGTCTAAACCACCAGTTACTCCTTCAATTAAGAAGCAACAAATAAAACTCGCTACGCTCAGACAGTTATTTGTAAACCAGCTTCTTTCAATCAGTCCGTTACTGGAGACTTTTAAAATTCATTCAGTTAAATAGCAAAATGTCTAGAAAATTATCTCTTTTAAAGGATATCACTCACAGAAATTATATTCTGTGAGTGATATCCTTTAAAATCTTGTCTACCTATGACTATTTAACAGATACAATTGTAACACCTGATCCCCCTTCAGCCTGACGACCAAGGCGGAAATCATCCACATGTTGGTGATTTTCTAATATATTCTGTACAGCCTCTCTCAAAACACCAGTTCCTTTTCCATGTATAATCTCAACCTGTTTTAGCCCAGCTAGAAAGACATCATCTAGATATTTATCTAATAGTCTCTGTGCTGTATCATAGCGTTCACCCCTTAGATCAAGGGACGGTGAAACTTTTGCTGTTTTACTTACTTTATATTTTTTAACCATCTCTTTACTCTTATCATCTGGCATATCAACCTTCTGTAATTCATTTAATTGTGCCTTAACAGTGATAATACCAGCCTGAATTGTAGCCTCTTGCTTATCTTCATCAATATCAACAACCTCACCCCTACTGCCGACACTCTTCAATTTGACTTCATCCCCTACAGAAATCTTTTGATCAACAAGATTCTCTGTCTGTTTTTCTTCCTCTTGATTTAACAGCTCATCTATAGTTTGAAAATCTTCATTAACCTCATTCCCTTTTCGATCAACATCTGAACGGGATTTGAAATCAGCTTTTTTTAGTGTCTTAAGGATATTCTTGCTTTCTTTTTTAGCAGTACTAATTATTTCAGTTGCCACTTCCCGGGCCTCTTTTATTATCCTGGCCTTTTCTTCCTTAAGGTCGTTAACCATTTTATCATATTTTTCTTTAAGAGTACTGGCTTCCTTCTCTTTTACAGAGAATTCTTCTTTTAAACTATTATATTTTTTTCTCTCTGTATTCA
>JBDNGI010000371.1:0-2602 GCA_041689345.1 Halanaerobiales bacterium | reverse complement strand
ATCATCAAGTATTGCTTTTGCATCTTCGTCTTGGTACATGTTTGCTTCAGCATTTTTTAAACTTTCGTATTCTTCGGAAGCTACAATAGCTTCTCCAAGAGATTTTGCTTTTTCCATAATTGACATTAAATAAGCACCTCATTTAAATTTATGTTATTCTAGTAATTACATGTATATTCACTAAACAATTAAAACTTTAGTAATTACGTATTAATGTTAACATCTATATATAGCTGTGTCAAATTTACACTAAGCTATTCAAATTGCTATAATAAAAAGTCTGTAGATATACATTATTGTAGTTTGGTTTTATTTGGAGATTTGTGTTATAATATTTTTGAGTAAAAAAGATGGAAGAATTTTGGTGGATAAACTGTGGTACACTAAACAAAAAGGGGTTTTAATAAATGGCTGATAGAGAAAGATTTGAAAATTTTGACAAGAAGAGAATGGAGATTTTTAAGGGATTGGTTAAGTATGGTTGGGATGATGAATTGAACATTGATAGCCTGGAAAGTATCGCTTCTGATATTGTTAATAAATATGGTTATAATGAAAATGAGATTCCCTTTGTAAAAGACCATATTCGCGTAGCTATGGGCTTAGACCCAAGCCATAATGCTAATTTTAGTGATGAGTTAGATAACATTAAAAAAGATAGTAGAGTAGCCAGCCCTATTTTAACTAAGATAGAAGGTGCCTGTGAGGATTGTGGTGAGCGGATTGAAGACTGTGACTGTTTTGATGTCTGTAAATATGAAGCACAGATGTATAAAAGAAGTTCTGGGCCTATAATTATAGAAGATAAATGTTTAAGTTGCGGAAGATGTACTGTTTCCTGTTCTTATGGTGCATTGGCTGATAAGATTGAGTTTATTCCATTGGTAGATTTATTGAAAGATGAAGATACTAGAGTATTCGCGGCAGTTGCACCATCCATAGCCGGACAATTTGGTGATGATATCTCCATGGGTCAATTACGTACTGCTTTTAAATTTATGGGTTTTGAAGACATGGTTGAGGTTGCTCTTTTTGCTGATATATTAACTATTAAAGAGGCTTATGAGTTTGATAATCTGGTAAATACAAAAGATGAATTTTTCCTGACTAGCTGTTGCTGTCCGGTCTGGATTAATATGGTAGAAAGAAGTTATCCTGAAATGTTGGAACATATGTCACCTTCAATCTCTCCTATGATTGCATCAGGTAGATTCCTAAAGAAACTATATCCAGATTCTAAAGTTGTTTTTATCAGCCCATGTACTGCCAAAAAAGCAGAAGCTAAAGACCCTCGACTGGAAGATGCTATCGACTTCGTACTTACTTATCAAGAATTAAAAGAGGTTTTTGAGGTATTGAAGATAGACCTTATCAATTTACCGGCAGATGATAAAGATCATGCTTCTTTTGCTGGAAGGGTATATGCTAGAACCGGTGGTGTTAGTCTATCAGTCAAGACTGTTGTTAATAGGATAGCCCCAGATAGGTTAATACATTTAAGGGCTAAAAAAGTTCATGGTGTCAAAGCCTGTAAAGAAGTCCTAGAGAAACTTAAAAAAGGAGTGAGTCTAGGTGCTAATTTCATAGAGGGTATGGGTTGTATTGGTGGATGTGTCGGGGGACCAAAAACAAATAGAGATAAAGATGAAGCTACAGCTATTGTTAATGAATATGGGGAGGAATCTCTGATTATGACACCAATGGATAACATGAATATTATTCGTATTTTAAAAGAGTCTGGCCTCAATGAATTTAGTGATATATATGAAAAAGAAGAGATTGTAGAACTATTGGCCAGAGATACTGGTGACGGGTATAAGGAAAAAAGTTAGTGTCTGTCTATTAAAAAATAAAGATATTTCCAAATTAATACTTGACAATAAATGTAAAACAAGGATATAATGTAATAGCATTTTAATGAAAATAAAAATTATTTTGTTATAATTCTAATGAATTATTAATACGATTTGTAAAAAAATTACCACAGGGGGTGTAAGCCTGTGGTTTTCTTATATTATTATATAAAAAAGGAATTAGAAGTTTTTAGATCTATTTCCCGGGAAATATCCTAGAAGTAGAGTAGTTAAAGTTCCCTTTATATATTTTTTGGGCCGCGGGCAAAGTATAGCCGGTGGTATTTTTAATATGTCCTGATAACACAATCTTGCAGGAACACATTTTTGTTTTAGGTGATAAACTGCTTGATTTATATTATTTATTTAATTTAAGTGATTATTGGGTTATACAATAAGTAAAATAATAAGAGAGAAATATTGTGGGGTGTTTATAAATAATGAAAAATATTAATTTTATTTGGCAACATATGAAAGGGAATAGACTTTTATACATAGGAGCAATTATATTTATTGCTATAGGGACAGTGTTTTCGCTGCTTAACCCCCTTGTGATAAAAGTTACTATCGATTCTATTATTGGGGGAAAGGCTGTTGAGTTACCACAGTTCTTAAAAGTTAACCTGGAAGGCTTTATTGAAAATGGGAATATGATCAGGAGTCTTATTGCTGCCACTGTTATGATAATAGTTCTAACTGGGATTAGAGGTATTTTCCTTTATTTTAAAGGTAAGTGGTCTGCTACTGCT
>JBDNGI010000370.1:0-10414 GCA_041689345.1 Halanaerobiales bacterium | reverse complement strand
TCTGGACTGGTTTTTGTATGGTAATACTATCTGCCTCATATAAAGGAATACCAAAGGCCTTGATGGAAGCAGGTAGGATTGATGGGGCCACTGAATGGCAGGTATTTCGTCATATAATATTTCCTTCTATGAAAGCTACAATTTCAGTTGTTGCCACAACTATGACTGTAAATGTCTTGAAAATATTTGATATTGTATATGTTATGACAAATGGTAATTTCAAAACAGAGGTAATAGCTAATAGGATGTATAAAGAAATGTTTCAGTACAGGAATTACGGCCGGGCCAGCGCCATAGCTGTGGTATTATTTATTTTTATTGTCCCTGTTATTGTAATTAATATAAAACGAATGAGGGGAGATGAGGCTTAATGTCAGAAACTAAAAAAGCACCTCGGATTATTTTAAATCTCATAATTATAATATTTATGTTAGTCTGGATTATACCGACAGCCGGTTTACTAATTACTTCTTTTCGGCCGGCAGCAGATGTATCTAGTACTGGATGGTGGACAGTTCTTAATAGTCCATTGAAATTTACCCAATATACTATAGAAAATTATAAAGATGTATTAACAACTGGCGGGATGGCTATAGCCTTCAGAAATAGTTTTATAATTGCTCTTTTTGGTACACTCCTTCCAGTCTTGGTAGCAGCATTTGCTGCCTTTGGTTTATCACGTATCCAGTTTAAAGGTAGGAGTTTAGCCTATGGTCTTATTGTAAGTCTTTTGGTTGTTCCATTGCAATTAACATTTATTCCAGTTCTTAAACTATATAACCTAATGGGTTTATCAGGCTCATTTGCGGGTTTATGGCTTGCTCATACAGGTTATGGTTTACCCTTTGCAGTATTTATGCTGCACAATTTTTTCTATTCACTACCTGATGATTTATTTGAAGCTGCTTATATTGACGGTGCATCACTCTGGACTGTATTTTATAGGTTGGCTCTTCCACTTTCGGTACCAGCCTTAGCATCACTGGTTATTTTCCAGTTCCTCTGGGTCTGGAATGATCTGCTGGTAGCTTTGATATACCTGGGAGGATTCCGCAGTGTAGCACCATTAACTATGAGGCTGTCAAGTCTAGTTGGCTCATATGGTCAGAGTTGGCATCTATTAACTTCAGCAGCATTTATCTCTATGTTTGTACCTATAATAATCTTTTTCTCACTTCAGAGGTATTTTGTTAGAGGGATATTGGCTGGATCAGTTAAAGGTTAGCTTGGGCCTGTGTTTTACGTAAGCCCGGCTAGTCATAACTTCATTTACGGAAAAAAGCTAATTCCCAGTTCCTCTTCCAGACTATGAATAACAAAATTAACTCACTTCGCTATGCTTCGTTCAGACAGTATTTTGTAAACCATTCATAGTCTTCCATGCGGACTGGAGCTTTTTTGACGCTCATTCAGCAAATGACTAGCCTGACTCAGAAAGCTATCGTAATGAATAGCAGGACATAAAAAACAAATGGAGAAATACTAATTAAAGGTGATAATATATGGCTAAAACTACAATGAAAGATATAGCAAAAAAAGCAGGGGTTTCCAAGTCTACTGTTTCTAGAGCCCTGGCAGATGACCCCAGGGTAAATGAAGAGACAAAAAAAAAGATTAAAGAGCTGGCTAAAGTGATGAAATATCAGCCACATAAGGCTGCCCAGGCCCTTGCTAATCAAAATACTAATATAATTGGCATAGTTTTCCCTAAGTTTCCCCGTACAATAGCAGACCCTTTCTTTTTAGATTTTCTACAGGGAATCGGGGATCTCGCAGTGAAAAACGGCTATAGCTTAAATCTGTATAATGATGATCTGCAAAATTTAGACAAGATTTTCCATAAACATAATGTAGATGGTATAATTCTAACTGAACCTAAGCTGGATGACCCTCGGATAGGCTTTTTGAAAAAGGAGGGTTTACCCTTCGTCTTTCTAGGAAATCCTATGGCAGATCAGGATGTCTATTGGGTGGAAACAGATAATCAAATTGGTGCTTATCAAGCTGTCAATTACTTACTTAATTGCGGCCATAAGAAAATTGCCACAATTACTGGCTCTTTAGATTTAGTAGCTGGACAATATCGTTTACAGGGATATAAAGATGCCCTTTCGGAAAAGGGTATAGCTATCAAGCCAGAGTTAATTGTAAATGCTGACTTTACCCAGGAGAGTGCTTATCAAGCTACTAAGGAGTTGTTAAGTATTGATTTAGATTTCAGCGCTATTTTCGCTGCTAATGATTTAATGGCTTTAGGGGTATATAAGGCCTTAAAAGAAGTAGGATTAAAAATACCTGAGGATATTGCTGTTATGGGATATGATGGTATTCAAATAGGTGAATTTGTTGAACCACCCTTAAGTACTATCTATCATTCTGGAATAAAAATGGGGCAGATTGCCATGGGTCTTTTACTAAAAATTCTAAGGATGGAAGTTATAGAAGAAAAACATATTTTAATTCCCCCAGAACTCTTAGTAAGGGGTTCAGCTTAAAAAATAAACATTTAAGACAAAAATAAACATAAGGCATTGATAATTTAGCTAGCTTAATGTATAATATTTACAATCAAGATATAAATACATCACTGTGTTTTGATCTTGTGAATTTAGATAATATTTGGAAAAATGCACTAAAAGAAAACATATTAAAAGAAGGTGTATTAATATATGATAGAAAAAAATAAGATTCCTTATGATATCATTAAAAAATATGAGATTAGCTTATTGATAATTTTTGGCTCATATGCTGATGGAAGTAATAATTGCTATAGTGATCTTGATTTGGCTTATCTAAGTAAAGTTTTATTACATAAAAAAACAGAATTAGCTCTTCTGGAGGATTTGATAAAATACTATCAAAAGGGAGAGCTGGATTTAGTGGATTTAAGTAAGGCATCTCCAACCTTAAAATTAGAGGTAGCTAATAAAGGAATACTCGTCTATGGCTTAGAAGAAGATTTATTGAACTTTCAGTTATATGCTGCTAGTAGATATGCAGACAGCAAATTTTTACGTTTAGATAGAGAGAATTATCTTAAAGAGAGGTTGCGTAAATTATGACAAATTCTTTAAGAACTGCTTTAACAGATAAGATTATCAAAATGGAACAATATTTAGCTGAATTAAGGGAAGCGAAACCCAATAATTATACTGATTATATTTCTAATAAAATGATCAGGTATGGGATAGAAAGATTATTACAGCTGATTGTAGATCTGGCTTTAGATATTAATAATATTATTATTAAAGATATGGACAGAGCACCTGCTGCTGATTATTTTAATTCATTTATTGAATTAATAGAAATTGGGGTTTTGGATGAAGAGTTTGCCTACCAGATAGCCCCAAGTACTGGATTGCGAAATAGATTAGTTCATGAATATGAAAAGATAGATAATAATATTGTATATAAAAGTATTGATAAGACTTATAATTATTATATTAAATATATGAAGAGAATAGTTGGATACATAGATTTGTAAAATTAGATAGTGTTGGTGGTTTAAAAATATATTTTCTAGTATTCAATGCCAAAGAAAACTTGTCAAATACTTTTCCATATGATACTGGAAAATATCATTCTTGATTGGGGAATATCTCTTTCAATTTCGCTTCAAATTCTTCTACAGTATACTGCTGGTAATTATCCAGTAGTGACAATACCTGGTCAAGCTGCTGCTCACTAATCTCTCCCTTATTATATAAGTTTTCATAGGCATTAGTAAAGGACAGCAGCAGGCGAAAGTCAAGCTGTTCCAGCCCTTTTGGAGTATTATTAGCCATTAGGTATTGCCCCTTCCAGTGATAGGTTTTCCGGATCAATGAAACGTACAAATTCATTTTCAAAATAGAGCTTTAGGGAACCGGTCTGTCCAGTCCTTTGTTTTGCTATAATAATATCTGTATCACGTTCAGTACCCTCTTCGATGGCCTGCTCTCTAGCAGCAGCACTTGTATGGGCATGACGATATAAGAAGATAACACCATCAGCAACCTCCTCAATATTACCAGAATCCCTCAAGTCAGAAAGTACAGGCCGTTTATCCTGACGGCTGGTAAAACTACGACTAATCTGAGAGATAAGGATAATAGGTACTTCCAACTCAGAGGCCAGGTTTCTCAACTGTAGTACAATCTGTCCAACAGCCCTGGCAGTATTATGCATTTGATCTTCAGGTAACTGGATCATCTGCAGGTAATCAACAACTACCAGTCCTAAATAACCCATCTGGGATTTAAATTTACGAAGTCGGGCCCTGATCTGAGCAACATTAAGACCCCTTTCATCAGAGATTACCAGTGGTAGTTCATGTAGGTTATCAAGAGCCTTATTTATCCGTTTATCTTCCTGTTCATTTGTCTCACCCTGGCTGTATTTCCAGGCATTAACACCAGCCTCTTGTACAATCATCCTATCAACTATCTCCTGGGCATCCATCTCCAGACTGATTAAGGCTACAGGCACATGTCTTTTTAAGACATTTTTAGCCACATTAATAGCAAAAGCAGTCTTACCCATACTAGTAGAAGCAGCGATTACGTTTAAATGGCCTTTCTTGAAACCGCCGATTAAATTATCCATGGAAATAAAACCAGTACGTAAGCCTGTATCAGCTTCATTATTTTTACGGTCGATATAGGCCTGGAAAGAACCCATTAAAGCCTCTTCCATGGTAAAGATGTGGTTCTCTAGATCAGTATTCTCATTGGTGGCTTCAAAGATAATCTCCTGAGCTGTTGCCTGATAATCACCAATAGGTAAGTCAGTATTATCTACTAGATCCTTTAGTTTCTTTGAAGCCTTTAAAAGGAGTTGTTTCTGATAATTTAATTTCATTATCTCGATAGTAGGTTTAAGTTCATCAGTTGTATTAAAGCCTGCAGTAAGGCGTTCAATAGTCTCTTCAGGATTTTTAACTATGCCATCTTTCTTCATTTTGAGAAAGAGTTTAGTCCTGGAGATCTGGTTATCCTGCTGGAATTGACTTAATAGAATTTCAAAAATCATCTGAGCCTGATGATCAAGGAAGTGTTTCATCTCCAGTGAATCAGCAATATCATCAATAAGTTCTGGGTACTGTAGTAGTATACCCAATAATTGAAATTCTGTATTTCTATTATCTAAGTTTTGTATAAGCTTTTCATTTGTAGCCATCTATTAAACACCTCAGTAGTTTTTTCACTCGAAATCCCAGGAGAAATCTTCCCAACTCCCCTGTTTACTAATATTACTTTCTGCCTTAGCTCCAGTAGAAACCTTTCTTTTATGTGATTTAGCATCATTTTTCTTCAGTAAACTGACAGCCTGCTGGCAGTCACGGACCTTGTTTTTCTTCCAAAGACTAATAAAATTATCTTCTATATATTTTAGAGAAGGCTGTCCATCTTTTTTGCGGCGGAAGGCCTCCTTGATAGCAAATTTAACAACAGCACTACTTAAAGGAAAATCTTCATTTAACCAGCGGCTAAATGTCTTCATATGGATGGGTTTTACATTATGCCAGTCAACCAAACCATACATTTGGGCTAATTCCCTTGTTTCACGAAATAATTGATCAAAGTATTTAAGGTCTTGATATGAACCTATCTCTTTCTGATACCAGTCATCTATGATACCCTTTAAATAGCGGAAAGCCCTATCTGTAGGATTATTATATTTTTCCAACCATTTATTAACACGGCGAATCAGTTCTTTAATTAATTTACAATCAAAATCCTCTAACCACTGAGTAATAGTAGTTTCCAGTAGCGTAATATTCTCTTCAGGTGGTATAAAGGTTAAAATTGCCTGAAAAAGTTCAGATCTAGAGGGATCTTTGATAGTTAATACTTTTTTGCGGATCTCCCGTTGATCATAATATAAACACTCTGGTCTCTCTTCATTATTTTGTGGATCTGTATTACTGTTGACAGTATTCTGTTCTTGAGGGAGATCATGGTTTAAGGTATTAGTTTTTTCTTGTCTGGCAAAACCATTTCCCAAATTAGCAGGATTTACCCTTATTTGGTAGGTGTAATCCCCATCTCTCTTTTGGGAGAGTTCTATTATATCATGTTTCTCCAGATATTTTAAACCATCATTAATATCAGCAATATTATAGCTATTAGGTAGATAAGTGGAGATAATTGTTGGATTTGTTTCCAGGACATGCCTCTCATTGGCATGTGTTATTAAGTAAAGGAATAAAGCCAGGCTAACCCCAGGGAACTGGAGTAGAAAGCCCTGGTCAATAGCATAGTCCCCAATTTCTATAGAAGAATTACATCTATTACTTGAGATAACGGTTTTTTTATGTTGTTTGATATAGAAGTCATCACTCATCTCAATCTCCTTCTTTCATATTATAATATATTCTTGAAAGTTGCCTCAAATCCTTTTCTTAAAAATACTCTTGTTAAATTTTTTCATAAAAATGAAAAGAAAATCCCTCTGCTTCTGTTGAGATATCCTTGACAAGTAGGCCCCCTTTTGCTAAGATTATATCGGATGTAGAAGAGAGTAGAAACCCTGAGAAAGACAATAATAAGAAGAGAATAGTATTTAATCAATTAAGCATATTTAATCTATAAGAAAACATAATATTCTAAGGGTAATAAGATGATAAGGAGAGATATTATTGATTAATCGTTATATTCTTCCAGAGATGGAGCAGGTATGGAGTGAGGAGAATAAGTATCAGATCTGGCTGGATATTGAGATAGCTGCCTGTAAGGCCTGGTCTCAATTGGGTAAGATCCCGGCTGATCAAGTAGAGAAAATTGAAAAAAACGTTAGACTTGATGTTGATAGAATTAAAGAGATAGAGCAGGTAACCAGACATGATATTCTGGCATTTGTAGAGGGGATCAATGAAACCCTTGGTAGTGAATCAAAATATATACATATGGGCTTAACCTCATCTGATGTCAAGGATACAGCCCTGGCAGTACAGATGAAACAGGCTGTAGGACTGATTATTGAGGATCTAAGCAGATTAAAAGATAAATTAGCCGCAGAGGCTGTGGAACACAAAGAAACCATTATGATCGGCCGTACTCATGGTGTACATGGTGAACCAATCACCTGGGGATTGAAGTTGGCTGTTTGGTATAAAGAGCTAGAAAGGCATATAGCCAGGATGGAAAGGATTAAAGAGATAGTATCTGTAGGGCAGATGTCTGGGGCTGTTGGTACATATGCCAGCATAAACCCTCGGGTAGAAGAGATTGTCTGCCAGAAGTTGGAATTAGAACCAGTTGCTGTCTCTAATCAGATACTGCAGAGAGACCGTCATGCTGATCTAATGAACAATCTGGCCTTGATAGCAGCCTCTCTGGAGAAGTTTGCTACAGAGATACGCAACTTACAGAGAACCGATATCCTGGAGGTTGAAGAGGGTTTCCGCAAGGGTCAAAAAGGCTCTTCCGCTATGCCTCATAAAAAGAACCCCATAGTCTGTGAAAGGATCTCAGGCTTAGCCAGGGTAGTTAGGGGTAATGTTGTACCAGCCCTGGAGAATATCTCACTATGGCATGAAAGGGACTTAACCCATTCATCTGTAGAAAGGGTAATTATCCCTGATAGTACCATCTTAGTAAACTATATGTTAAATAAATTTTTAATGGTAATAAAAGAACTAGTTATAAATAAAGATAGAATGAAGGAAAATATAGATAGAACCCATGGCTTAATATTTTCACAGAAGATAATGTTGGCACTTGTTGATAAAGGACTTAGTAGGGAAGATGCCTATGAAATAGCCCAGAGTAATGCCATGGAGGCCTGGGAAAAGCGCTGTAGCTATCAAGAATTGCTAGCAGCAGATAGCAGGGTTACAGAATTATTAAGTAAAGCTGAGCTAGCAGGAATATTTGACTATAAGTCATTTATTAAAGAAATTGATTATATATATCAGAGGATAGGACTAGGAGAGGGGGATACTCAGACTCAATAAGGGTTTGGGTGAATAATATGGCTAATAAAATAGTAGTTGGAACTCAATGGGGTGACGAAGGTAAGGGTAAGATTACTGATACCTTAGCTAGAACCGCAGATGTAATTGTTCGTTTTGGTGGTGGTAACAATGCTGGACATACAGTTATTGTCGGTGAAGAAAAATTCGAATTACACCTGATACCATCAGGTATTCTCTATTCTGAAAAACAAAATCTGATAGGTAATGGTGTTGTGATTGATCCAGAAGCCATAGTAGCTGAGATGAAGAAGGTAGAGAAAAGGGGTATCTCCCTTGATAACTTCTTTATCAGTGAAACTGCCCATGTTATCATGCCATACCATAGATTGTTAGATAAATTAGAAGAAGAGCGAAAAGGTGATTCCAAAATAGGAACTACTGGTAAGGGTATTGGGCCTGCCTATACAGATAAGATAGCTCGACGAGGAATCCGGGTCATAGATACCCTTGACCGGGACCGCTTTTATGGGAAATTACAGGAGACACTTGATTATCAAAATCTAGTCCTGGAAAAGGTATATGGGGCTGAGCCCATGGATGCTGAAGAGATTATTAATCAATATCAAGAATTTATCGATATCTTACGTCCACATGTAACTAATATTTCAATTCTACTGGAGGAAGCAAGACAAGAAGACAAAAAGATATTCTTTGAGGGTGCTCAGGGGACATTACTAGATGTTGACTATGGTACCTATCCCTTTGTAACTTCGTCAAATCCTACTGCTGGTGGAGTCTGTACTGGTTCCGGAATCGGACCTACCCGGATAGATGATGTCATCGGTGTAGCTAAAGCCTATTTGACCAGAGTAGGGGAAGGGCCTTTCCCTACAGAATTAGAAGATGAGATGGGTAAATATTTACGAGAAAAAGGCCATGAATTTGGTGTAACTACAGGTCGACCCAGACGCTGTGGTTGGTTTGATGTTCCGATAATCAAACATGCCTTCAGGGTAAATGGTTTGACAAAGATTGCCTTAACCAAACTTGATGTTATGAGTGGGATGGAAGAGATAAAAATCTGTACTGGATATCAGTATAGAGGGGAAACACTGACAGAATTCCCTGTGGAAAATGGGATATTAGCTGAATGTAAACCGATATATAAGAAAATAGCCGGTTGGCAGGAAGACATTAGAGGGATTACCGATTATGATAAGCTGCCAGAAACTGCTCGGGAATATATAGAGCTCATTGAAGAACTAACAGGTGTTACAGTAGGTGTTATTGGAACAGGGCCTGAGAGAGAAGAGACTATCATAAGATAAAGACTTAATAACTTTTAAAATGAAGGAGCCGTCATCAGAGATATTATTAGGGACTTAATATAGTCATTACCCAAATATCTCTATTGACGGCTTTTAATAGATTCAATAGTTTTTGAATGTCCTGGAGTTTTCAAAAAATTGGAAGAGCCGAACATTATAATCATTGTGTCTTTCTAGCCTCAGAATCACTATTGAATAGGTTAAGTAAAAGGTCTAATTCCTGACTTTTTTTAAGTACTTTATTATCGATTTTGTCTTTGTCGCTAACTAGTTTATATAATTCAGCCCTTTTTATTTCTATAAGATTACGTATTTCTATCTTATTATCCATATTTCGCCTCTCCTTTCCAATATTTAACTTCTAACAATAAAATTTGACAAATAATATAAAATTCCTTTATTTATTTTATAAAATGAGTAATTAGACCTAGTGAATTTGTTCGCTTTTTTGGCTTGCCTTGTTGGAATAATAAATATATAATGAAATGTAAGTTAGATTTGCCATAAATATTCATATTTAGATAGAATGATGTCGAAAGAAAGACGTTGGGGAGAATATTTTTTTACGTATAAAATATTAACTTTAGATATTAAAAAAATTCTTAAGGGGGTTAAATATAGTGCTTAAGGAAATTAGAGCAGATATAGATGCTATCTTTGCAAGGGATCCAGCAGTAAATAACATTATCGAGGTCTTTTTAGGTTATGCTGGACTACATGCTGTCATCATACATCGTTTTTCACATCTCTTATATAGGTGTGGTCTGAGAACACTGCCCAGGTTTATAGCTCAAATTGCCAGGTTTTTTACTGGAATAGAAATACACCCTGGAGCGAAGATTGGAAAGGGTTTCTTTATAGATCACGGGTCAGGTGTTGTCATTGGTGAGACAACTGAGATTGGGAAAAATGTCACCCTTTATCAGGGGGTGACCCTTGGTGGTACAGGAAAAGAGAAGGGTAAACGTCATCCAACTATTGGAAATGATGTCTTGATTGGTGCTGGGGCAAAGGTATTAGGTTCTATCAAGATAGGTAATGACTCCAAGATAGGTGCTGGTTCTGTAGTATTGAAAGAGGTGCCTGAGAATTCTACAGTTGTTGGGATACCAGGCCGGGTTATTCATAGGGCAGGGAAAAGAATTCATCCTGAATTAGAATTAAGTCATTCAGAACTACCTGATCCAAT